>JALZCN010000565.1 GCA_030863045.1 Actinomycetota bacterium
CCGGCGCGGGCGGCAACGCGCTCAACGACCTCGCCCACGGGAACGCCCCTTCGTTGCAGAGCCTCGGGTCGGGCGCTGCCTCGGGCGGCATCGAGGGCGCATTGGACGGGACCACCAACCGTCACCAGGGGCTGGACGAGACCTGGTACCGCGCCCACGACACCGAGTACAAGGCCGGGCCGAACACCCAGGGTTGGCGGTTCACTACGGAGGACGGAGCCGAGGCGCGGGCGAACGTCGAGGATCCCTACACCAGGTCCTGGAACAGCAGCCAGGGCCAGCACCTCGCTGCCCCCGTGGGGCCGAACAACGTCAACGTCGGCCACGACGACTACCTGCTGCCGACCTCACTGGAGTCCAATCGCAACACCTGATCCCGCGAGCCGTCCCACCACGGCTGCCAGCCATCCAGCGGAACGTGGTCACCCCGCAGCTCGCCCCAGGCCGGGCTGCCTGCGGCAGCGCATTGTCCTCCATGACGCGCAGCCGTCCGCGCACCCGGAACCAGTCCGCAGCCGACACCATCGCGATCACCAGCAACGCTCCCGCCACCGCGGTGCCCGAGCCCAGCATCTCGCCCCGGCCGATCCCCTCGCTGATCAGCGACGTGCCGAGCAACGCCGCTGGGAGAGCGACCACAAGCCGGAACCCAAGCGTGCGCTGCCTGAAGCTTCCGCCACGCGGGTTCCTGGTGAGTTGCTGGGCGGCCGAGGGCCGCAGCTCGTGCCATTGCTCCAGGGTGACCGCCCGGGCGGCGTCTCGGCGTGGCGTGGCTGCGGCACGCTCGCGGACGATCGCAGCGAGCTCCCGGGCGGCGTCCACCGGGACCAGCCACTGCTGGCGTCCGGACACCAGGCGCAGCACCGGCCCTCGCCGGATGCGCAACCGGGCACCCGGCAACGGCCAGAAACGCGCTTCGCTGCAGGTGCACTGGCCGAGTTGGGCGAGCGTCAGCCCTGCCAACGGAAGGGCCTGGGGTACCGCCTCACCCGCGGCGCCCGGCACCTTGAGCAGCATCCGGTCGCGCTGCACGAGCAGCGTCACCCCGCCCGGGAGCCGCAACGGGATCTCCAGCCTCGATCTGGCGAGGTCCGTACCGACGGCCGGATCAGGATTTGGCGCCCGGCCCAGGTGAGCAGCACGCCCGCGATCGGGGCGAGTAGAGCCGGCCACCCGAGCTCCTGTACCGCGACGGTGACGGCCGTGGCCAGTCCCGATGTCAGCGCCCAGATCGGCCAGTAGCGCGGCTGCTGCAGCGACCGCAACCAGATCGCGGCCGCCAGCGCGGTCCACAGTGCGCAGAACGCCAGGCGGTAGCGCTCCAGGTCCGTCTCGGGCGGCAGCAGGCCGCCGTACAGCAACAGCCCGACCCATACCCCGACGACCGCCACGGCCACTTGTGCGGCTGGCCAGCGCTGGGACTGCGCCGCTGCAGCCACAGCATCCACACCGGCGGTCCCACCGCAAGCCCGGTGACGATCACGAGGGAGTCGACCTGCTCGGTACTCCCTCGCAGGAGCAGGGCGACGGTCAGCGCGATCATCGACACGTGCAGCGCGACGGTGACCGCCAACCACGCTCGGGCCCGTCGACATCGACGCATTAGCACCGTGAGCTCGTTTGTTTCTGATCTACCAGCACCGCGATCCCCCACCGTTGGCTGCGCGGAGCCTCTCGCGTCTCGGCGGCTGCTCCTCGCCGCATAACAATCTTGATACGTTCGCGAACGCTACGGCGCATCGGAGTGAAAGATGCTGCAAGGTCGCATCCGCGGTTCAAACTCCAGCTTGAAGAAGGGAGACATCTATGCGCAAATCGTTGAACGCCCGCCTAGTGACATTCGTCGCCGGTGCCGTGCTTGTACTACCCACCTCGGTGGCTTGCGGCCAGGACACCCCAGCTGATGAGCCTCCCCGCCAACCGGCGGGCCAGCCGCCAGTCGCGCCGCCAGTCACGCCTCCAGGCCAGCCGGCGGAGCAGCAGTCGCTCAACATCGTCGGGCTGACCGACGACAACAAGCTCATCCAGTTCTCCTCGCAGAACCCCAGCCCCCGCGACACCGGCACGATCAGCGGCCTCGGCGGCGGCGACACCCGGCTGGTCGGCATCGACTACCGGGCGCAGGACGGCAAGCTCTACGGCGTCGGTGACAGGGGCGGCGTTTACTCCCTGGAACCCACCGGCCAGGCGACCAGCGTGGGCCGGTTGACGATCGCCCTGCAGGGCACGAGCTTCGCGGTCGATTTCAATCCCGCCGCCAACGCACTGCGGGTGGTCAGCGACACCGGGCAGAACCTGCGGCAGCCATTCACTGCGACGCCGCTGCCAGCAACAATCGCCGACACCCCGCTCAGTGCGCCTCAGGCCACTCCGCCAGCCAATCCGGCCAACGGAGTCACCGCAGCGGCCTACACGAACAACGACACCGACCAAAACACCGGCACCGCGCTGTTCGGCCTGGACACCACGGCGGACCAGATCGTGCTCCAGTCGCCGGCCAACTCCGGGCAGCTCGCCCCCACCGGCAAGCTCACCGTCGACGCCACCGGCGACGCCGGGCTCGACATCGGCCCGGTGCGCGGCAGCCCGACCGGCGAGCAGGTGGCTTTCGCCACCCTCCGAGTGGGTGACCAGTACGGGCTCTACCGGGTCAACCTGTTCACGGGTAAGGCAGAGACGGCCGGCGCCCTCGGCCGCAACGTGATCGATCTGGCGATCCCGCTGAGCTGACTCTCGACCGCACCCTGGCCAGGTTTCCTCGAAGCCGCAGGAGCCGGGTCAGGGTGCGGGCCGGCACTGCCGAGGGCAGATCCCCCAGCCGCCCTGCTTCTTGCGCGGCGCCGGCAACGCCAGCTCGCCGTAGAGGGTGATCAGCCACGGTAGCCAGGCACGGCAGCCTTGCCCGGCATGCACCAGCGGCGGGGAGTGGGTCTCGCTAGGCTCGGCAGGTGTGGACCCGCTGCTGGCGGTGCGCGAGTTCGTGCCTTTCGGTTTGTCGCATGGTGTGGTGGTCGTGGTGCTCGCCGTGGTCGCGGCTGCGCTCGTCGTCCTCGGCCGGCAGCATCGCGACACCCCGACCGAGCGGCGGTTGAGCTGCGCGTTGGCGGTAGCGTTCGCCGCCTTCCTGGTGCCGGTGGAGATCTACTGGCTGCTGCCTGGACAGGCGGGGATCAAGCACTCGCTGCCGTTGCAGCTGTGTGACCTCGCGGCGATGGCCGCGGTGTGGGCGTTGTGGTCGCACTCCTCGACGGCCTTTGCGCTGACCTACTTCTGGGGTCTGACGCTCACGTCGCAGGCCTTCCTCAGTCCCGAACTGAGCGGCCCGGACTTCCCATCACCGCAGTTCCTGTCGTTTTTCGGCATGCACAGCCTCGTGCTGTGGGCGGCGATCTACCTGACCTGGGGAGTGGGGTTGCGGCCGGATTGGCGTAGCTACCGGACCGCGGTGCTGGCCACGATCGGCTGGGGAGTGGTGATGTTCGCGTTCAACCAGATCGCGGGGACGAACTACGGTTTTCTCAACGCCAAGCCGCAGGTCGAGTCATTGCTGGACGTACTGGGTCCGTGGCCGTGGTACCTGCTCTCGGGGGTGGCGCTCGGCGCTGCGGCGTGGGCACTGATCACGTGGCCATGGGTGCGGCAGCGAACCCCGCGAGACGCTCAAGCAGCAGCGTGAGCAACGCCGACCGAGCAGGCGGCCATCAGCGCTTTGGGACACTGGTCAGATGGACGATCCGGTACGGCTGCGGGTCGCGTTCCCGTGCCAGCACGGCGAGTGCCGGCGCGCCGCGGCGATCGTCGAAGTAATCCGGCGAGGGCAGCTGTACGTCGATCAGGAGCAGGACATCATTTACCGGATCTTTCCCGACGCTCAGGGCGCGATCCGGATCACCGGCTTCCTGCCGTATACGAATCTCTGCACCAAGGTAACGAACCTCGTCGCGGCCGTCAGTGCGGTCCGCGCCCTCGACGCCGCTGCGCTACGCGCGCTGGACCAAGCCTGGGTCCCGTTCTACTGCCATCACTGCGGCCGCTCATTCTGTGGCGACCACTGGAACCTCAAACCCACGTTCAGCTGGGGATTTGACCATTACTCAGGCACCTGCCCGGCCGGGCATCCACATTTCATTGATCATTATTGAACCCACCGGCCGGGCAGCGACTCTAGCCGCCGAAGCGGAGGAATCGCGGCCCTTGCACCGACAGGCCTTACGGACTCCTGACTCCGGCTGGCGAGCGTTTCTCACGAGCGGGGCACCGGTCGGTCTTGGACCAGCGCTTCGAACAGCCGCCCGGCTTGCTCGCGGTCCCACAGCACGCCGGCAGAGCCGTCATTGACCCGGCCGAAGCCGGCGATCGGCACCGTCATGGTCACCGCCTCGCCGCCGGACAGCGAGCGCATCGCCCATCCAAGCCTGGCCAGGTGCCAAACGTGGTCGCCGTTGCCGACGGTGATCACGTCCGGAGCGTCAGCAGCCAGCGGGCCGGCGCGCAATGGATTGAACAGCACCGCCGGACTGGTCGCCCGCTCGATCAGCGCACCGAGGAACTCCCGCTGGCGCACCACCCGATCCAGGTCAGCGCGGGGCGAGGCCCGGGTTCGCACGTAGCCCAACGCCTGCGGCCCGTCCAGTACCTGGCAGCCGGCCGGGATGTCCAGCCCAGCCAGCGGATCCGAGATCGGCTCAGTGGGACACAGCCGCACGCCGCCGACGTCGTCGACGAGACTGGCGAAGCCGCCGAACCCGATCTCGGCATAGTGATCCACCCGCACTCCGGTGACGTTCTCCACGGTCTTCACCAGCAGGGTGGGGCCGCCCAGCGCGAAGGTGGTGTTCAGCTTGAGGCGCCCGCGGCCGGGCACCGGGACCGAGGAGTCTCGGGGCAGGCTCACCAGCGTGGGCTGACCACCGCCGAGAAGTGCGGGAATGTGCATCAACATGATCGTGTCCGTGCGCCTGCCGCCCGCTGCCGCCTCATCACCGGTGGTCAGTCGGGCCGCCTCGTCAGGCGTCAGCCCGGCCCGGCTATCGGATCCAACGATCAGCCAGTTGGTGCCTGCGGTGCCCGCGGGCCGTCCGGGGTAATCGGCCAACGCATCAGTGCGTTCCAGCGACTTATCGACATATACGGCGAAGCCGACAATCACCAGCGCGAACACGCCGAAAACCGCCCGGAGCATGCGCCCCCGCGACCGGTGATATGTCCGGCGATATGGCTGGCGGTATCGCTGGCGAAGTTGAGCAGGGGCTGGTGGCGGGCCCGCGGGGAGCCGCACGGCCGGCAAGCGCTGAGTATCGCGCCGGGGTCGCCCCTGGTAGCTCACCGTTGGCCTCCTGTGGGTCGTCACCCGTGGGCGACGCGCCGAGGATAGCCGTGCGGTGCCGGTGGTCGGTGGCCGATCGCGCGAAACCCGACCTGGTGGTTGCCAATTTGCGATCAAGTGTAAAGATGCCCCACCTGCGTCGAGGAGGTTTCGATGGACCGCTTGGATCGCAAGGACTTGGCAGACGCCGCATTCGATGTCGTGCTGCGTGGTTACGACAAGCGGCAAGTGGACGAACGGTTACGCTTTCTCGGTTCTCAGTTGACCGCCGCGGAAAACGCGCTGCGGATGGCTACCGAGCGCACCGCGACGCTGCAGGATGAGCTGGACGAGGCGCGCACTTCCTCCGGTGGCGAATCATCCGTGGACTCCAACTTCGGCGCACGGGTCGAGAGAATCCTCAAACTGGCCCAGGACGAAGCTCGGGAAGTGCGCAGCCAGGCCGACGCAGCGGCCGCAGCGCTCCTCGAGCAGGCCCGGGTGGAGGCCGCCGAGCACCAGCAGCAGGCCCAGCAGGAGATCGCAACCTGGCAGGCCGAAGCCAACCGGCGGACCGTTGAGCACGAGCAAGCGCTGCAGCGACGTTCCATTGAGCTCGACAATGCTCGACAAGAGTTGGACAGGGCTCGCCAAGAGCTGGAACGGGAATCCGAGCGGGTCCGGGCACAGGCGCAGGATGAGGCCGACCAGATCCGTAAGGCGGTCACTCAGGAGGCAGACGAGCTGTTCAAAGCGGTTCGTGCGGACGCTGAGCAGATGTCCAAGACGGCCCGGGCCGAGGCTGAGGAGCTCGTCGCGCAGGCCCGCGCCGAGGCTGAACGGCTGGTCGCCATGGCGACCGACACCGCTACGCAGCGGGAACGGTCCAGCGCGCATGAACTACATCAGCTGTCCAGGTTGCGCGGGGAGATCAACGCCGATCTCTATCGCGCGAAGGAGGTGCTGGACAGCCTTTTCGGGGCCACTGGCGCCCCTGTCGGGCCCACGAGTGCAAGTTTTGGTGGGACCATCCTGCCGAAGCGGCGCAAGGACGGCGCCCAGCCTGCCTGCTAGGCCGCCGTGCGTGAAACTTTCGCTGTTACCCTGCGAGGATGCGGGTGCACTGGTGCCAGCGTTGACTCCTGGCAGCGACCCACATCCCGGAGTCACCCTCCGCGGGACGTCGCCTCGTGCCCTCACGAGTACAGCGACGCGTGACAGCAAGGAGATGCCACATGTCCTCCCGCTCCAGCCCCGCAGCGAGGCGGTCCACTGATAATCCTGTCGTGGGCACCGTGATGGACGTCGATGATCAGCACACTCCCCAGCAGGTGATCGCCGCGCTGCGCGCCACCAGTGAAGGTGAGGACCTAGTCCAGCTGCTCACCCCGGAGGGCCAGCGCGTCACGCACCCGCAGTTTGACCTGGCGATCTCCCCGGTAGAGCTCCAGTCGCTGTATCGCGACATGGTGCTCGTCCGTCGGGCCGATCGGGAGGCCAAAGCCCTCCAGCGCCAGGGTGAGCTCGGTCTGTGGGCCCCCATGCTCGGCCAGGAGGCCGCGCAAATCGGTGCCGGCCGGGCGATGGCGCCGCAAGACATGGCCTTCCCGTCCTACCGCGAGCACGGCGTCGCTTGGTGTCGAGGCGTGGACTTCATTGACATCCTCGGCATATTTCGCGGCGTCGACCAGGGCTCGTGGGATCCGATCAGCACCGGATTCCAGCTGTACACCATCGTGGTCGGTAGCCAGTGCCTGCATGCCACCGGTTATGCGATGGGCCAACGACTGGACGGGAAGATCGGCGACGCTGAGTCCAGTGAGGCCACGATCTGCTTCTTCGGCGACGGTGCCACCTCCCAGGGCGACGTGCACGAGGGTTTCGTCTGGGCTGCGGTCTACGACGCACCGGTGGTGTTCTTCTGCCAGAACAACCAGTGGGCGATCTCGGCGCCACTGGATCGTCAGACCCGGGTGCCGCTGTATCGCCGGGCCCGGGGCTACGGTTTCCCCGGCGTCCGGGTGGACGGTAACGACGTGCTGGCCACCCTGGCCGTCACCCGCTGGGCGCTGCGGGAGTGCCGCACCGGCAACGGCCCGGTGCTGATCGAGGCGTGCACCTACCGGATGGACGCACACACCACCTCCGACGACGCGACCCGCTACCAGCTTGCCGACGAGCTTGAGGAATGGAAGCTCAAGGACCCCATCGAGCGTGTTCGGGTGCATCTGGTGCGGGAGGGCCTGGCGGAACCGGAGTTCTTCGACGGCGTGGCCGCCGAGGCCGACGAACTGGCGTTGCGGCTGCGCAATTACTGTACGTCGATGTCCTCACCCGGCCCGGAGCGGATCTTCTCCAACGTCTACGCCGAACCGTCGCCTGACATCGAGGCAGCCCGGGACGGCTACCTGGCTTACCACGCGTCGTTCGCCGACACCGGTGGTGCGCACCGATGACGTCCGCCGGCACGCCGCAGACGATCACCTTGGCCAAGGCCCTCAACCAGGGGCTGCGGGGCGCGATGGAGGCCGATCCCAAGGTCATCGTGATGGGCGAGGACGTCGGCCGGCTCGGCGGTGTCTTCCGGATCACCGATGGCCTGCAGAAAGACTTCGGGGAGCAACGGGTATTGGACACCCCGCTGGGCGAGTCCGGAATCATCGGCACCGCGATCGGGCTCGCGGTTCGGGGCTACCGTCCGGTCTGCGAGATCCAGTTCGACGGGTTCGTGTTCCCGGGTTTCGACCAGATCGTCTCCCAGCTCGCCAAGTTGCATTACCGCTCCCAGGGCAAGCTGCGGATGCCGGTGGTGGTACGCATCCCGCATGGCGGCGGTATCGGCGCCGTGGAGCATCACTCCGAATCCCCGGAGTCCTACTTTGCCCACACTCCAGGGCTCAAGGTCGTGGCGTGCTCCAATCCGGTCGACGCGTACTG
>JALZCN010000578.1 GCA_030863045.1 Actinomycetota bacterium
GTGTAGCCCCGTCCCCGCATCTGCTCCCAGCGCATCTCGGCGTTGGTCTTGTGGATGATGAACTTGTCCTCGGGGATGGGCTTTACCCATGGTGACGGGACAGCGGGCGTACCGGTCGTGGCAGTGCTGTTGGCCGGTGCGTCCAGCCAGCCGCAGCCGGCCAGGAAGCTGCCGGCGCCAGCGAGACCGACCAGCTCGAAAAACCGGCGCCGCCCGATGTCTCGGTCCCGGGCCAGCTTCCAGACACGTTCTTCGAAGCGCTCACGGTCGTAGTCGCTCTCGTGTAGCTGGCCTTGCTGCATGTCCAATCCCCTCGCTGATACTGGCAGGAACGCCCTGCCGGCTCACTGAACACCGAGGTCTGTTCCATTCTGACTCGTCATTATGGCAATGAAAGTATGATCAGTGGAACGGACGGAAAGGGAGGTTGTTGCGTTTAGCTGGTGACGTGCAGGCTCGGCGCCGTAGATATGCCATTCAAATCGAGTGCAAGCTAGAGCGAACGCGGCCGACCGATGCCTCGGCTCGGCGTCCAGACCGAGGTCATAGCAGAGATCGACCAACGGCATCGGCTCCCGGCGGCGGCCACCGAACTCGCCCGCGCCGTCTGATCAAGCCAGCACAGCGGAAATCTCGCCTGCTTCCCCGCCCACGCAACACAGCCGTTCGCGGTCCTTGCCGACTGTAGATCACCGCGCGACTCACCCCAACACTGCCGACCCTGACGCGGTCCGAAGTAACCACCGAGCGCCGTTGGCCCAACCGCGACGAGTGTCTCGTCGCACCGGTCAGAGGAGTTTTGGCGCAGCTACGGGGTCTTGATCAAAGAATGGCGCAGGCTGCAGCGCGTCGTCTTTGTCCTCGATGCGGATCACCGGCTCGTACATGCTGAGTACATGAGTGATCAGATGCAGGAACCTGACTACCAGGCTGCAGTTGACGCCGTGGGGTCAGTGACCGCCTCACCAGATCAGGTGGCCGATCCCTTGGTACAACTGTGCCCGCTGGCGTACTCCGTCATGGAGCGATCTCGCTGGATGTCGCATCCGTGCGTCAGCTGTGACTCTTGTGGCCCACAGTTTGAGCCTCGCACCAACGCTCGCATCACGAATTGGCACCTCAGGGCCGCTTTGTGGCCCGGGCTTGTGCCCCCGGCAGGGCTACATGCAGACGGTCCCGCGTCTGACCAGAGGTTTTCCAGCGGCATGCTGGTGATTGAGGGCAGTTTCCACGTTGACAACCCTTGCGGTGGTGCCTGATGGTGGCGGTGGAGCTCAACCGGCTGGACGACCATCAGTCGAACCGGCAGTTGTTGTTTAGGGCCGTCACTGTGATCATGGGAATGGTCGTCGGGCTGACGTTCCTGTTCGGCTTCGGCATTGTCCTAAACCTCGCCCTCCGACCCGGTGTGCCCGTCTTGTCGCGCCGCTGGTCGCTTCTGCGGTGGATCTCTCGATCCTCGGGCTCCTGCTCGGGTGCCCGGCATCTGGCACTGGCTGGCGCATCCGTGGATCTGCTGCCGTCCAGCCGGCCTACTGCTGATCTTCACCAGCGTGGTCACTCTTGCGCTAACGTGGCGGACCCGCTCGTCGCGGGCGAGTACGGAACGGCGGCATTCGTCGCAGCGTTCGCCCTCGACCAGCTCTGGTGGCTGTACGTGGAGACCTGGAAGATCAGGTTGCCGTTGATGAGACTGCGGCGTTCAGCAGTGATGCGCCGGCTTGGGCCAGGCGCAGGGTTTGGTAATCGAACGGGGAGTAGGTGCTCAGCGCCCCCGCAGAACGGTATCGACCAGAGCGGTGACGAACCAAGCTGACGACCCGGAAGTTTTGAGAGGTATTCGCAAATAGAACTTGTTGTAGAACTCGCACGGCTGACCATGGATGAGTGCGGTTTGAAAGACTCCAGCCGCTCCGGCAGCTAGACAAGTGCTCAGAAGGTGGTTCATCGCTGAAGTTGACCAAGGGTCGACGGGGGGCATGGCTGCGCTTGTCGGCTAGTTTACTTCGCATGCTCAGTCCGTCTACCTCTATGCCGGAGCGTCCAGGGTGATGGCGAGAGCAGCCGCAATGGGTCCAGACCGGCGGTTGAAGATGTAATTCAGCCCTCCGTCGGATCGGCTGTCGGCGATGTAACCGGTCTCGCATTCGAGCAGCAGGTCGGTTACGAAATGTTCAAGGCGCCAGCCGGTCGGATGGAGGTCGGCAAGGAAAGGGGCCCCGAGGGAGGCGCGAAGCTCGCCATAGGCTGGGCTGTGACCATCGGGTTGGGTTGCTAGCGCGCGGCGTAGCTGTCGAGCTGGAATGATGCGGCAGCCGACTTCGCAGGGCCCTGTCGTGTCTTGCTCGGCTGTCAGGGGAACAATGGCCGTGGATGGGATCTGGCGCGGATTGTAGAGAAGGTAGTAGATCGGGATGTTGCGCTGGTCTTCGTAGGATGCGATGGCGTTGTATTGTGGGACGCCAATCATCAGAGCCTTGTAGCGGGAGTGCTCGTTGAAGGTGAAGCGACGAGGCTCGGTAACGGCTTTCCAGTCGTCATCGGAGTGAAACAATCTACCGAATCCGATTATGTAGTCGATTGGTGTGTCCTCGTCCAACTCTTGTTCGTTGGGGTAGAGCCGCTTGCTCTGTAGTAATGCGACCTTGGACCGGAGCACCTTGCCCTCTTGCCTGAACACGACAAGCAAGCCGATGTCCGCGATTTCCCACCGGCGGGCCAGTCGCTCCATTCGCCGTAGTGACGTCCGCCGCCAAGATAGTGCGTGCTGATCTCCACAATCCACCCGGACGGGAAGCGACGAGGGGTGCTCACCCCCACAAAGTGCTGAATGAATGTCATATCCAGAGGAACCTCGTGGATGGTCGGAACCTGGGTCATTGCGGTGGCCGCACGCTCGTTGCAGCCGGCAAAGACCGCGTTCAACCAACGACGCACATCCACAGGGATTGGGATCGGTGGAGGCAATCGCCCTCCCGGAGTCACCAACAGAAGACCACATGTTACGGACGAACACCACGCCCGCCATGCACCTTGCGGGGCGCGTCCGCCTGCCGGACACAGGGGCGTGGCCACCACGGTGGATGGCGCACACGCACCCTCATGCCGCTGACCGCGCGCGTCAGATGCGCGGTCATGCTGATGACAGTGAGGTCCTTCCCTCGCATGTGATGCTGTCCGACGCATCAACTATGCAATCCGGTGGAAATGATCTTGTTAGTGGTTAAGTAGTGAAATGCCGGCGCTGGTGGGTTTGAGCTGGTCTGAAGTGCTTGCCAGCCCCGATCATCGCGGCGGCGATCAGCGCAGTGCCGTCGTGCCTGCGCATCTGAGGTTGACAGCTCAACGACCGGCCTGCGGCCAGTAGGTTATCCACAATGGACGGCTTGAGCGACCTTCATCCCGAGGAACCACAGAATGGTACGCCGACGACGCTGTGTTTCCCCACCATCGCGCTGCCAGCCGTATCCAGCCACTTGCTCCGCACAGGCTCGCGGTGGCGTGGTGCGATGCCTACATCACGGGTCTTTCTGCCTGAGACGCGTTGGAGGTGAGTCTTCTGCCTGCTACTGACGAAGTGGTGCTTCCCCTGTGGTTTCGTTTGGGCGCACGGGTGCGAGGCTTGGCGGTACCGCTTGGTCTAGCGGGAATTGGCGCCGCGGTCGTCGGCAACATCATCTTGCCAGCGGCCTGGTTTCCCCACACCGCCGCGGTGGCCCTGTGCCTGGGCGGCTTCGTCGCGCTGGTGGCAGGGATGGCGATGACCTTTATCCCCGGCGCCCCCACCATCGCAACCCGTGCGGTGGCCTCTCCCGTAACAGGGCGATGGCGGGCGGTCAACAGTCCAGCCACTCGAGTGCCCAGCCACGGCCTGCACAGCCTCGGCCAAACCTTCGCCATCGACCTGGTCTATGAGCCGAAGCAGGGAGCCCGCCCTGCCTTCGGCAAAGGCCGAAGCTTCCGACCGTCGCAGGACTTTCCCGCGTTCGGGCAACCCCTGTTTGCCCCGGCCGCCGGCCGCGTGGTCACGGTACGCGACTCCGCACGCGATCACCGCAGCCGATCCAGTTGGCCCGCGATCACCTACATGACGCTCGAAGCCATGATCCGGGAACTGGCCGGCCCGCGACACGTGCTCGGCAATCACATCGTGCTGGATCTCGGCGAGGGAACCTACGCCGCGTTCGCGCACCTACAACACCGATCCGCCACCGTCCGTGTGGGACAACAGGTACAGGCGGGACAGCTCCTTGGTCGTTGCGGCAATACCGGTAACTCCAGCGAACCGCACCTGCACTTTCAACTGATGGACCACCCACGGGTCATCCTTGCCGCCGGGCTGCCGTTCGCCTTCACCGACATCAGCATCAACGGCTCCGCCCTCCAGCAGGGCGTTCCGGCCACCGGCGAGATCATGCAATCTTCTGGCACTGGGCTGTCCGGATCACAAGCCTCAACACAACCCGACCAGCCATAACAACACGCTCAGGGCAAGACAGAGACAAGCGTGGACAAGCCTACGGCCGTCCCACTAGGCAATCCGTCACCGGGATGAACCGCCTGTTGAGGCGTTGAACGTTGAGCCGCCCATCAACACCGGTAGGGATGGGTTTTGCTTAAGAGCGCAACCACTGATCAATAGTCGTTGCTATAAGGGTCTTGTAATCCATACCGCCGACAGTCAAATCATCCAGCGGGCCGTGGCCGAGATGGCGCGAGTGCTCAGCCCCGGAATCCTCTCGCAAACATTTCGCAGAACTCCCTCATCGCAGATTGCGTGAGAACGGATTCTGAGAAGAAATCGGCCTCCGAAATCCTGTCGTCGGTACTGGTGTTCCGCGCCAGTACGTGGACTCTCAGAATCGAGCATTTATGAGAACGTCTTTCGAGTAGTCCTGGCTTCAGGCGCGTGTGTTGATGTCCGCGGCGCGCACGAGTTCGGTCGTGCTCGGATACCGCGTGTACCAGGCGTTGATCTCAGCGGCCCCCTGGGCGTCAGTGGACTTGTTCAACGCCTGCTTGCGTATGGCGGCACGTACGGCCTCGACGAACCGGGCCGGCCACGTCGTGCCACGGATCGCTTTGATGATCCCGTTGTTGGAATCGACCAGGATCACGGTCACCAGCAGGTGACCGTCTGGCCCAACGAGCGGAACACCGGTGGGCATGTCGGTCTGGCGGCAGACCTGCCAAGGAGTGTCGGACCAGGGCAGTGGATCAAACCGGTGGGCGAGGATCAGCGCGTGCTCACCCGCGAGTAGGGCGAACCGGGCGTCACCTTTCTTCACCGCGTTGATCTCCACATCGGTGGGCGCTGCGAAGAACATCACCATCTCGACGCCCTGGTCAGACAGCCGCCACTGGCACACGCCATCCGGCCACCGCGTCTTGCTCGGTTTGTATGGCTCGCCGACGGCGTACCGATACTGCTGGGGTGACCGGTCGGGCTTGTCCGCATCGAACTCGTCATCATCAGGCTCGGTGATCAACCCTAGTTCTGGGTCATAGGGCAGGTCGCACAGCACGTAGCCCTCGGGCGTGATGGTCCAGCCCGCGCGCAGAACCGCTTTCACCGGGGCGGCCACGGTGTGCTGGTCCTGCGCGGTCACGATCACGATGCTGTGGCCGCTGTCGGGGATATAGCAGTGCCAGGGGGC
>JALZCN010000596.1 GCA_030863045.1 Actinomycetota bacterium
TGATCGACGAGTTCGCGACGCTGGTGAATCCCGGCCGGGAGATCCGCAACACCAAATACCACGGGATCACGACAGCGGACCTGGATGGCGCACCGACCTGGGCGCAGGTCGCGTCAACACTGCTGTCATATCTGAGTGGCGCGGTGATGGTATGCCACAACTCCGTGTTCGATCACGCCTTCCTGTCGCAGGAATTCCGCCGAGTTGGGATCGACATCACGGCGACCCCGACTTTGTGCACATTGGTGACCGCACGATCCCAACTGGACCTGTGGGGATATCGACTGCGCTCGGTCGTGGGGCGGGTTACCGGTATCTGGCCGGTCTTCGAACACACCGCCCTGGACGATGCGAGGACCACGGCGCGGCTGCTCCGCGGGTTCCTGCACGATGCGCCCGAGCCGCTACGGCTGTCGGCGCCGCCGGCGCCCGTATGGACGGGACTGCCTCCGCTTGGTGTGTCGACCCGACATCGGGTGATGGCCGACCGATGGGATTTGGTGCACCTCGTTGAGCAACTCCCCGTCACCCGCATCCACCGGCCGGCGGACGCAGCCGCTCTCGATCGCTATCGAGCTGCCCTTCACCAGGCCCTGGACGACCGCAAGATCGACGTTGAGGAGGCTCGTGAGCTCGGTGAGCTGATCCGATGCGACGGGCTCACTCGAACCGCGGTCGAACAGGCCCATCGCGAGCTGCTCGAAGAGCACCGGCGCGACGTGCACGCTGACGGAATCGTTACCTGGCAGGAAGCCAGTGCCTTGAGCCAGATAGCCCGCCTTGTTGGTTTGCCTGAGCAGGTGGCCGTCGAGGAGGCACTCGGGCGGCAGGACAAGGCGAGCCGTAGCGCGCTGGCGGAGTGGAGGGTCGTCGGTATCGGTCTCGACGACGATGTTGCCGACGTCCTCGATCTGGCGGCTGACTACGGGGCAACTACCGGAACGAACATCAGCGCCCGCACGCGGTTGGTCGTCGTCAACGATGCCGATCGGACGCTGCCACGGGTGCGCCGCGCGGAGGAGAACGGCAAGCTTGTCCTGAACCCCACCGATGCCCAGGAGCACCTGCTGGCCGCCATCCGTGAGGCCACACCGGCGCAGCCCGCCCACAAGCCGGCTTACACGCGAGAACCAATCCTCCGCTGGACGCAACACTGGCGCCCCCACGAGCTGCATGTCGAGGACTGCATCGGACACTTTGATGAGGACGCACGCTTGCGAGCCCTTCAACGAGCCCGTTCCACCGCAAGCACGCAATCGGCAGCAGTAGCTATAGGTACCGCGGAACTCGCTCCGGCGGCGGCCGCGGCAACGCGTGCCGCGCAACCGCCTGACCCGCGCCCGCGGCTAGTTCCTACGATCCCGGTGGTCCCCGTCCCGACGGCCGTCGCGCGATCCACAGACCCACCCACCGGCTATTCGTTGGCAGGAGCGCAGCAGCGCCAGCTCCCTAGCAGGCCTCAGCGTACGTGGGCGAACTCCACCACTCATGGCCCGCCGCCCAATCAGCCGTCGTCGGTAGCGGGAGAGCTCCGCCGGAAGTGGCCGTGGATCGTCGCCGGCATTGTCCTGCTGCTTTTTATCATTGGCATCATCAGCGGAAACGACAAGAACTCCGCGCCGACCACCACAACAACCACACCGGAGACGCAAGCACCGGCCGGCCCAACTCGGGTCACTGTGCCCGGCGATCTAGTCGGGAAGAACGCGCAGCTTGTCGATAACGAACTTCGCAAACTTGGCCTCGTCAATACGATCTACGCCTCTCAGGACGCCGATCCATTTGCGCCGCCGCTTGAGAACTGGAACGTGATCAGGGTGACACCTGCAGCTGGCACAGCGGTGTTCACCACCGACACGGTCCTGATCACTGTAACCAAGAGGCACAGTCCGGTGGCACCAGTCGCCCCGGCACCGATATCAAAACCGAACCCAGAACCGGCATCGCAACCCCCCGCTGCACCAGCGCCGCCCCCATCTGCCAGCCCTCCCAGTAGTGATTCAAGTGCCTCAACCGGTGACTCCACCGGTGGATCCCCCTACTACCCCAACTGTGCAGCCGCTCGTGCCGCGGGAACCGCGCCGCTGGAGAGAAGCGACCCTGGTTACCGCTCAGGGCTTG
>JALZCN010000599.1 GCA_030863045.1 Actinomycetota bacterium
ATGACGGGAAAACCGACCCGCTCGGCTTCGGCGATCGCGTCGTCCTCCACGGCCACCGCACCAGTCGAGCCGGGTGCTACCGGCACCCCGACCGACGCCACGATCTCCCGCGCGGCGACCTTGTCACCCATCGCGGAGATCGTCTCGCTACTGGGACCCACCCATGCCAGGCCGGCATCGGACACTGCCCGGGCAAATGCGGCGTCCTCGGAAAGGAAGCCGTAACCGGGATGCACCGCGACCGCGCGGGTACGGCGGGCCGTGTCCAGTAGCTGCTCGGCGTCCCGGTAAGCCTGCGCGGGTGGCCCGGTGAGCTCGACCGCCTGGTCGGCCTCGACGACGAACGGCAGCTGTGCGTCCACCGCGGAGTGCACCGCGACAGTGCGGATCCCCAGCGTCCGTGCGGTGCGGATTACCCGCCGGGCGATCTCTCCCCGGTTGACGACCAGCAGCGACTCAAACACGCGCTGATTCCTCCTGCCGAAGCCGCGACTTGCGGGCCCCGTAGGCGAAGTAGACGACCAGACCGATGGCCAGCCACACCAGGAAACGGATCCAGGTGCCCACCGAGAGGTTCAGCATCAGCCATAGGCAGGACAGGATCGCAAGCAACGGGATCAGCGGCACGAGCGGGGTCCGGAACCCGCGGGGCAGGTCCGGCCGGGTCCGGCGGAGCACCAGCACGCCTGCTGAGACCAGGATGAAGGCGAACAGGGCACCGATGTTGACCATCTCCTCGAGGCGCAGGATCGGGAACAGCGCCGCGACAACGCCGACGACCGCGCCGACTAAGACGGTGGCCCGCACCGGGGTGCCGCGGGAGCCGGTCCGGGCCAGCGCCCGGGGGAACAGACCGTCCCGAGACATCGCGAATAGCACCCTGATCTGGCCCAGCATGAGGATCATCGCCACCGTCGTGAGTCCGGCCAGCGCACCGAGCGCGATGATCCCGGCGATCCAGGGCAGCCCCACGTTGGTGAAGGCGGTCGCCAGGGTTGCGGTGTCTCCGTCCGGGGACGTGGTCAGCGCGGTGTAGGGCTGCATGCCCGTGATGACTAAGGCGACCGCCACATAGAGCACAGTGACAATCGCCAGCGATCCGATAATGGCCCGCGGCATGTCGCGTTGCGGATTACGAGCTTCCTCGGCGGTGGTGGCCACGATGTCGAAACCGATAAAGGCAAAGAACACCACCGAGGCTGCCGCCAGCACCCCGAAGATCCCGTACGTGCTGCCTTCCGCGCCGGACAGCAGCGAGAACAGCGACTGCTCTGTCCCACTGCTGCTATCACCGGGTCTGGCCGGTGGGACGAAGGGGCGGTAGTTGCTCGCATTGACATAGGCGATCCCGACCGCGATTACTAGCAGCACTACAGCGACCTTGATAGCAGTGATCAACTGACTGACCCGGGAGGAGAGCTTGATCCCCAGGGCAAGGATCACGGTGAGCACGCCGACGAGCAACAGGGCACCCCAGTCGATCGTGATGCCGGCAATGTCAACGGTGGTGGCGATCGCACCACCGGTGGCATCGCTCAAGTACGCCGACCAGGCCTTGGCTAGCACCGCACCACCTACGCTGAACTCCAACACCAGATCCCAACCGATGATCCAGGCGAGGAACTCGCCGAAGGTGGCGTAGGAGTAGGTGTAGGCGCTGCCGGCCACTGGGACGGTGGAGGCGAGCTCGGCGTAGCACAGCACGGCAAATCCGCAGGCGATCGCCGCCAGTACGAAGGACAGTGACACCGCCGGTCCCGCGGTGTCCCCGGCCTGCTGGGCGGCGAGCACGAAGATCCCGGCGCCGATAGTAACCGCGACGCCGAACACTGTTAGGTCCAGCGCACCGAGGTTGCGACGCAGCCTGGTTTCCGGCTGGTCGGTGTCCGCGATCGACTGCTCGACTGACTTGGTCCGCCACAGCCCGCTGCTCGTCATGGCTATCCCTCCTACCTCTCGCTCGGCCCTGTATCGGCCTCGACACAGCCTCCGTTAACTGCTGGTCGCGGGGGTGCGGTCCAAGTCCGGCTCGAGGTAGATAATTCGGGCGGCAGAGACCGAGCTACGGATCCGAGTCTCGGCCTCGTCGATGACCCGGGCGACCTCACCGGTGGACATCGTGGCCGGCACTGCGATCTTGGCGGCGATCAACAGCTCATCGGGGCCCAGGTACTGGGTCTTGAGGTGGATCACCCGATCGATGCCATCCCCCACTATCGCGGAGTGGATGCGCTGCAGCTCGTCGGATCCAGAGCCCTCCCCGATAAGCAGGCTCTTGGTCTCCACAATGAGGATGATCGCGATCACGCCCAGCAGGACGCCAATGCACAAAGTGCCGATTGCGTCCCAGACGATGCTTCCGGTGAGCATCGACAGCCCGACGCCGCCGAGTGCGAAGAACAGCCCGAACAGCGCACCGGCATCCTCCAGCAGGACCACCGGGAGTTCTGGGCTCTTGGACTTCCGGATGAACTGCCACCAGGTGCCGTCGCCCTTGAGCGGCCGGGACTCTCTGATCGCGGTGCGGAAGCTCAGGATTTCCAGCACGATGGCCACTGCCAAGATCACGACTGCGACCAGTGGCGAGATGAGCGGCTCGTGGCTCTCCAGCTTGTGGATGCCCTCGTAGAGCGCGAACACCGACCCGAGGCTGAACAGCAACAGAGCCACGACAAAGGAGTAGAAGTAACGAGCGCGGCCGTAGCCGAAGGGATGCTCCAGGGTGGCTTCACGCTTGGCGCGCTTCTGGCCGAGCAGCAGCAGGGCCTGGTTGGACGTGTCAGCAACCGAGTGCACGCCCTCAGCCAGCATCGACGACGATCCAGTGATCAAGTAACCGACGAACTTCGCGACTGCGATACCGGCGTTGGCCAGCAACGCCGCGATAATCGCGATCCTCCCGCCGCCCGCTGACACCCTGGGTGCCTCCTCTCGCCCGTTCCGGTGAGCCTAGCTGGCGCCATTCGGACCCGAATGAAGGTTTGAGCCTGCTTCCATCGCCATTCGAAGCCGAATGGCGCTTGTGCTCGACCGACCTTAATCGGTCAGTCCGGGCAGGGCGCGAAACAGCTGTATGGGGCCGGTTCCTGGGTACACCATGACATCTGAATCTGCCGCGGCCAGCCATACCGACTCGCCGCGCCGCACCTTGACGCTGTCCCCGTCCAAGGAGCGCAGCTCCGCCGAGCCCTGGGTGCACAACAGGATCTGTGGCGAACGGCTGCGCAGGCATACCGATGTCGACTCACCGGGCACCCACTCCAACCGCGTTAAGTGGAACTCCTCGGCGGGGGTGAAGTAAGCGATCTCGTGGGGACCGACCGGTTCACCGTGTTGCAGGTGCAGCTCGCCATAGGAGAAATCCAAGACGCGCAGCAGCTCCGGAACGTCCACGTGCTTGGCGGTCAGACCGCCACGCAGCACGTTGTCAGAGTTGGCGCTGATCTCCACAGCGGTGCCCCGTAGGTAGGTATGGAGATTACCGGCCGGTAAGTACATCGCTTGTCCCGGTGTCAGGACGACGCGATTGAGCAGTAAAGCTGCGAGCACCCCGACATCTCCCGGGTACGCCTCGGCCAACTCCAGCACCACTCGGCACTCGTTCCGATGATCACAGCCACAGGTTCTCGTGCTGCTCCGTCCGTCGGAACGCGCGGTGCGGTGCAGCAGCGCGATGCACGCATCCAGGATTGCTGCCAGCAGTCTCTCCACCGCGGGTTGAGGCATCGTGATCCAGGTAGTGAACAGGGCACGCAGCCCGTCGTCGTTGGGTTCGGCCGCGAGTAAGGCGCGGTAGGGCGCAATTTGCGGGGTGTCCAGCGCGGTGAGCAACTCCACAGTTCGGGCCGGGTCTCGGAAGCCGGCTAACGCATGGAACTCGGTGAGTGCGCAGATCAGTTCAGGTTTGTGGTTGGGATCGGTGTAGTTGCGTTCCGGGGCGTCTCGGGCAATCCCCCGAGCCTCCTCGCGAGCGAACCCCTCGGCCGCCTGCGCCGCGGACGGATGCGCCTGCAGGCTCAGCGGCTCCTCGGCGGCGAGCACCTTCAGCAGAAACGGCAACCGGCCGCCCCAGCGCTGTGCACACCGGGTCCCAAGGTGGCGATCCGGGTCGGCACCGAGGGCTTCCAGCAGCGAGGTTTGGGCGCCGTCTGCATGCAGCAGCACGGAAGGATCCGCTGGATGCGCACCCAGCCACAGCTCCGCCTGCGGATGTGGGGCGGGGATCGGGCCACCGAGCAGTTCCGCGATCGCAGTTCGGGAACCCCATGCGTAAGGCCGAACCGCGTTGCGTAACAGCTCCACAACCCCTCCCTTTCCACCTAGGCACTCGGTCATCCGGTCGTCGACCCGGCCGAGCCGATGTGACCCGGCCCGCTCAATACACCCCGACTCAGCCCGAGGTACAGCGCAGCGAAGTCGAACCGTAGGGCCAGCACCGCAGCAGCACACGCAGCGGCTCCGGGCTCGCCCGCGCGTACCACCAGCTCCTCGTCGGCGGTTACCACATCGGCGTTGGGCAACGTCTCCAACGCCGCGGCGCGTTCCGGCTCGTTGCGGGGGTCGGCGAGCACACCAAGTAGCATCGGCCGGACCGCTGGCATGCCATCGCGTTGCGGCGAATCCTCAAGCGGATCCTGAAATGGATCATTGAACATCTCGGCCTCCTGACCGGCGTGAATCGCCTCCCGACGCAGCACCGGCAGTGTGGCCGCCTCATGGAAGCCCGCAGCATGCGCGACCACTCCGGCGTGGGCAGCAAGGGCTCCTGCGCAGTGCCCGGCCACCGCAGTGGCCACCGGATCGGTGCCCCACAGCAGCGGAATTCGTCCGGCCAACCGCAATGCCAGCGACTTGGCGGGGTTGACGAACGCCTCGTGAGCGACGTAGTCACGCTCGGCCTCCCGGTCCAGCTCACCGGCCAGCACTTCGGAGTCAATGGCCAGCAATCCCAAGGTGTCCATCAGCAACAGTCCGGCGGTCAGGACCCGTGGCAGCGCCAGCCCCGGTGGCACCTCAATCCGGGGTACGTGCAGCACCGATCGACCTGCGGCGGCGGCCGCTACCGGGCCGTCGGCAGGCGCGGTGAGCACCATCTGGGCTCCGCGGCGCAGCGCACGGTCAATGCCCTCCGCCAGTTCTTGATCACCGGGGTCAGTGGTATTGGCCAGCAC
>JALZCN010000618.1 GCA_030863045.1 Actinomycetota bacterium
GGCCGACACCGTCGAGCGGATCGAGACGATCAGAGAGGTATCCGACGCGCTACGCGACGCCATGCTGGAGCTGCCCCGGCGCAACCCGCGCGAGATGAAGCGCTTCCTGAACCTGTGGCGGTTCTACCTCGGCGTCGAAAGCCGCGCCGACCAGCTGCCGGCCGACGTCGACGGCATGGTCGTACACGGCAGGTCGGTCGCCCGGTTGGTGCAGATCATGCTGCGCTGGCCGAAGTACCTAGATCGGTTGGGTGAGCTGCGCGCTGGCCGGACGGTGCTGGCCGATCTGCTGGCCGCCGCCGACGACCCCGAATCGTGGCGCGTGGCGCTGCATCAAGCCGGGATGGCCTCGGCCGAGGCCGAGCTGGCCTCACTGCGGGAGCTGCTCGCCGGCAGCGACCCGGAGCTGGCGGAGCTGTCCAAGCGCTACCTGTAGGTCCAGCCCGCGGCCGGACGCGGCCTAGATCTCTTACAGCCTGCGACTTAGCGATGACGGAGAAGTCGCCGACGGCGGCTGACCGCACTACCGGCGGACGAAGAGGAAGAACCCGTACTGCCAGACGGCGTCGATCCACTCCGCGTCCAGCTCGAAGCCGAAGGCGCACACCGCCTCGACAAAATTCGGCCGGTGGAACTTCACGGAGTGCCCGTGGCAGATGCGGTCGCCGCGGCGCAGGATCAGCGTGTGGTTCAGGGCCCGCAGCGTGACCGTCTGGTCCTCGGTGGCGTACAGATTCCCCTCGACGGTCATGGTCTCGGGGACGTAGTGGGCCCGCGGGTAGAAACGGTGCAGCACCACGTCGCCGTCGAAGCGCCGGTTGAAGTGAGCGAGCTGGTTCAGCCGGAAACGAGCTTGGGCCGTCGCCCCGGGCGGGTCGTTGTAGGCCTCGTCCAGCACGGGCGCCGGCTTGACCAGGTCCGCCGTGACGAGGAAGCGGTCGCCCGGTTCGAGCGTGTTCGCGATGTCACCGAACAGCGCGGCTCGCTCGGCCGGCGTGGTGTTGCCGATGTTGCTGCCCAGGAACACCACGGTCAATGGCTCGGTCCGGGCCGAGCGCAGGTACGACAGCCCCGCCTCGTACCGGCCCCACAGCCCGTGCACCGCCAGCCCGTCCAGCTCGGCGGGAAGGACCGTGGCGCTGTGCTCCAGCATCTCCCTACTCACGTCGATCGGCAGGTACGTCGTCTGCCGACGCCGCAGGCACGCGGACAGCAGCAGCCGCGTCTTCTTGGCGCTGCCGCTGCCCAGCTCCGCCACGCATGGTCCGAGCCGGTCGGCGATCTCGCCGGCGTGCCGCTCCAGCAGCGCGAACTCCGCCCATGTCAGGTAGTAGCTCGGCAGCCTCGACAGCTCCTCCCACAGCTCCGAGCCGACCGCGTCATACCCGTACCACGCGGGAATACGCGGGGGTGTTTCCCGCAGGCACTCCAGCACGACCGAGCGGTCGTCCCAGAACGCCGCTTCGTCCTCGACCGGCTCGATCCGAATTTCGCCCGACATCGGCTCAGCGCGTCACGTCGCCGCCCGCCGCGCCATGCTTGGCGGAGCTTAGCGCTGCGGTTGGCGGCGTCCTTGAATGCTTAACACCGCGCTGCTCGGCCTTGGTCAGAGGCCGGGCGATTGGTCGAAGTGTCATGCGAGCGTTTTCCCGCGTCCTGCGCCGGCAAACCCTGCACGAGCGTGTTCGGACGGCGTCGGCCATCATGTTGCCCCGCAATCGCGGCATGCCGCCGTCCTCGACGTCGGTGGCACGGGATTGCGGGCGGTGTCGTGGACGCGACGGGGCCGCGTTTGCTTACCGAGGTCTCGGAGCCGGCGCCGGACGAGTCCGACGCCGAGTCCGTCACCGCGCGGTGCCCGGGAGCTGGGCGCCGAGCTGCGTATGACTTATTCATCGGAGATCGGGTACTTCCCGAGAATGTCCGAGGGCGTCCACCACCTCGGAAGGTGGGTGTGGTGATGGGTGATCTCAGCGCTGAGCTCGACTCACTGCCGGACGGTCACGGAGCGGCGAGGGTCGCCGCAGACGTCGATCTGATGGACGTCTGCGACGACGCTCGTACCGCCTTGGCCTCGACCGGCGCGCACGTGATACCGGCGGCTGTCTTGTGGCAGCGTCTGCACTTAGACCATGCGCAATGGGCTCGGTTCGCCGCGCACTGGGAGGATCTGAGGCCGGACAAGTACGCGGCCGAATCCGGCACGCACCGGCTGCGTCGCTACGGACGATTTGTCCTCGTCAGGGACGGAGCCCGGCGTCTGCTACCGCATGCCGCGTTTCGTCAGCCGACCAACACCAATCGGCTGTTCCCCGATGCGGGCCGTGATTTCAGCCCCTTGACCGACGCTTTCGTCGCCGATCCCCTCCTGGATGCCCTTCTGCCGCTGTTGAGCGGGATCGCCGCAGGGATCGAGGACACCCCTCGATGGCTCGTGCACGTACACCCGTTCAGGGTCGTGGGCTCGACCGACAGTCGAGGCGACGCAACCCCCGAGGGGCGGCATCAAGACGGTGTCACCTTGGTCTCGACGCTGTTGGTCGCCCGTCGGAACGCCGCCGGCGGACAGAGCTCGGTGTTCGATGCGGACGGGCGGAAAGTCCTCACGACTACCTTGAGTGAGCCGGGAACACTTCTCGTGGGCGACGATCGGCGGTACTGGCACAGCGTCAGCCCGATCCGGCCGGTCGACAGAGCCGCAGCGGCCTTCCGGGACGTGCTGGTGGTGACGCTCGAGCCGTGCTGAGCATTCCACCGATGCTGTGGCCTTGGGCCAGCGGCCCAGCCTGACGTGCCGTCAGCTGCAGGGTTATAGTCATTGATCGGAGCGGACTAGCACGGGAGCTTCACCAGGATGGCGCGGGTATAGAGCAGATCGAAGCCCCGGCGGTGCGCGTTCTGTTGGGACTTGGAGCCCGGCAGCGTAGTGATCACGGCGATGTCGCAGCCGGCAGCAGCGGCATCGGCGAGCCGGGCCGAGAGCAGCGCGGTCTGCACACCCCGGCGGCGGTGCGCGGGCACGGTCGCCGCGCCGGTAAGTTGCGCGACGCCCTCCGCCACCCGGAAGCTGGCGCCGCCAGCGAGGACCCCGTCGCGCAGCGCGACGTAGCGCATGACGCCGGCCACCGCCGTGAGATCGCGCATGGCCCTCGCGACGACCTCGCGCGGAAACTCCTTGTGCGAGGGCACCCCTTGGGTGTCGGGGTGGGCGAAGCCATCTACCACGACGTCCAGCCAAGGCTCGAACTCGTCGTCGCCGCTCGGCCGTACCTCGACCCCGGGTGGCGTGACTCGCTCAGGCTCGCTCTTGAGGGCAAGACCGAGCACGTTCACGAACGATGTCAGCCGATAGCCCCGGTCGGTCAGCAGGGCGCCGATCGCGGGGTCAACCAGATGAGCGAGCTCGACCTGCACGGGTGCGCCGCGAGTGGCGAAGGCCCGTTCGATCTCGTCGAGCGCGGCTGCGGTCGGCACACCGCCGAAGCCAAGCCCCGCGACCTTGTTGAGCGGCGAGCCCTCTTGGGCGAAGCTCGCCACGCCGCCGGCAACGGGGATCACGAAGGCCGCGCTGTCGACCGGTCGATCGTGCGCGGCCTTGCTGCCC
>JALZCN010000629.1 GCA_030863045.1 Actinomycetota bacterium
CCCCACGCCGGTGCCCTCAGCGCCCTGGAGGCAGACGACCGGATCCTCTCGGTCGAGCCGGAGCGCATCCTTTACGCCATCGAGGACCGCCCAGTTCCCCTCGAGTATGTGCGGGGATACCGAGACGGAGTCAGCAATCTGTACGAGCAGTTGGCTGCAGGAACCGAGGCCGGCCTGGACGCGGCCATTGCTGCGGTCTTCAATGACAACGCCAGCTCCACCTGGGGGCTCCAGGCCACTCGGGCCACTACCTCGACCCGTACCGGGGCCCGGATCCGCGTGGCCATCCTCGACACCGGCTTTGCCCTCGATCACGCCGACTTCGCCGGACGTCCCGTCCTTTCCAGGTCGTTCATCTCCGGCCAGGGGGTCCAGGACGGGCATGGGCACGGCACGCACTGCGTGGGGACGGCGTGCGGGCCCAAGGCCCCCCCGGGCGGAAGCCGGCGCTATGGGGTCGCCACCCACGCTGACATCCTCGTGGGCAAGGTGCTGAGCAACCAGGGCTCGGGGTCCGACTCCGGCATCCTGGCCGGTATCAACTGGGCCATCGCCAACGGGGCCAGGGTGATCTCGATGTCGCTGGGCGCCAACGTGCGACAAGTGTCGCAGGCCTACGAGACGGTGGGTCAGCGGGCGCTGGCCGCGGGGAGTCTTGTCATTGCCGCTGCGGGAAACAACGCCAACCGCGCCGCTGGCAACTTCGGGTTCGTCGGCATCCCGGCCAACAGCCCGTCGATCATGGCGGTGGCGGCGGTCGACGCCAACCTCCGCATCGCCAACTTCTCGGCCCGCAGCAACCCGGTCGCCGGAGGCAAGATCGACATCGCCGGACCCGGTGTCGCCGTGTACTCGTCGTGGCCCATGCCCACCCGCTACAACACCATCTCCGGCACGAGCATGGCCACGCCCCACGTCTCGGGGGTGGCGGCCCTGATCAGCCAGGTCACGGGTGCTAGGGGAGCACAGCTCTGGAGCCGGCTGCTCCAGACGGCTCGCCCGCTCAACATCCCCTCCGTCGACGTCGGATCAGGGCTCGTGCAGGCCCCCCAGTAATACGCTCAGACGATGGACGAGAAGATCACCGTGACGGTCGGTGACGACCATGTCGGCGACATTGCCGGGGTGGCCGAGCAGCTCCAGGCAGCTGGCATGAATGTCGACCAAGTCCTCGACGCGGTGGGCATCATCACCGGCTCGGTGCCGTCGGAGCGCCGGGACGCCCTGGAGCGGCTACCCGGCGTAGCCGCGGTCGAGGGCGAGCACAGCTTCCAGATCCCTCCGCCGGACGCAGAGGTGCAGTAGGCGCTGCCCAGGGCGTTACTTCGGGAGGACACGTTGAGCGCCGTGCCCGTGCTCTCTGGCTAGGGCTTCCAGCGCCCGGTCGGCCCGGCCGAGCAGGGATCCAAGGCGGTCCCAGCCGTCTGCCGAGTCACTCTCCCAGTCGCCAGAAGGAATGGTGGCGCACAAGCGCCGCAGGGCGTCGCGCGCCTCGGCTCCAGGCGGCTGTGGTGGAGCATCGCCCCTACGGCGACCACCCAAGAAGTCCCGCTCGAGGTCTCCCAAAAGGCGAGCGAGTGTGTGCTCCAGCATCTCGGCATAGACGGGGGCGTACTCCAGACTGTTTCCCATGGAGCGCAAAGCGACGAGCAACAACGAGCTGCCCCGCACGACGGCGCTCAGCGACTCGTCCCTGTTGCCTGACTCGAAGTAGTAGAGGACGGGAAAGCGTCTGAGGTGCTCGTGGTCCTCGGTCAGGTCCCGCACAATGGCCGTGAGCTCCGATGGCCCCGCTTGGCCCACGACTCGCACCGCTCCTTCCAGCTCGAGCGCTCCGGCATCGGCAAGCTGGAGTCCGGTGCTGCGAAGCTGGCTGATGAGCGGATAGACGGCGAGGACGAATGCGATCGCCGAGGACAAGACGCCGAATCCACTCGCCGCCTCCATTACTGCCACCAAGCGGAGCGCCCCGTCGGTGGCCACTACGTCGCCAAAGCCCACGGTCGTGATCGCCGCCCCGCTGAAGTACAGCGCCTCCAGGATGCCCTTTGCGCCGAAGGGGGTAGATGGGTCGTAGCTGAAGGAGTCGACGTAGGGCAGGTAGATCAAGGCGTAACCGAGCCACAGGCCGAGCACCCACACCAGCAGGTTGACGACCACAGCAAACGGGCCCGCGTAGTTGAGGCCTCGGCCCCCTAGGACTCTGAGCGACACTCCCCTTGCCGCTCGCCAGGTAGCCCGGTTGGCGCCATGGCTGAGCGGGCCGCGAGCGGCGGGATGAAAAAGCGTGAGCATGATGTCCCAAGCCACGAGCGCTACCAACCCGAGGCCAAAGACCAATAAGAGGACTGTCACTTGGCTCGGCCAGCTTCAGCGGCGCAGGGCATGGCCACGGCGGCAAACTCGACGGAGTCGTCTAGGGGCAAGCAAGGCGGGATCTCGCTTCCACGGCTGTAGTTCCGTCAT
>JALZCN010000636.1 GCA_030863045.1 Actinomycetota bacterium
TCGGTGTGGACGTTGGGGAGGTCCGGGTCGGGGTGGCGCTGTCCGATCCGTCCGGGGTGCTCGCGATGCCACTGGCTACCTTGAACCGCGACCGAGCGGGCGGCACCGACCTTGAAGCGCTGGCGGCGTTGGTGGCCGAGCACGAGGTTGTCGAGGTGGTGGTGGGGTTGCCCCGCACGCTGGCTGGTCGTCTCGGCCCGGCGGCGCAGGCGGCAGGCGACTACGCTCGCGCTCTGGCCGGCCGGATAGATGATGTTCCGGTTCAGCTGACTGACGAGCGCCTCACCACGGTCTCGGCCACCCGCATGCTCGCCGAGCGGGGCGTGCGCGGTCGCAAGCAGCGGGCGGTGGTCGATCAGGCCGCCGCGGTGGAGATCCTGCAGGGCTGGCTCGAAAAGCGGCGGGCGGCGTTATGACCGCCGACGCACTCGGTCCCGCGGAGGCGGCGTTATGACCGCCGACGCACTCGGTCCCGCGGAGGCGGCGTTATGACCGACGACCTCGGGCTGTTCAGGGACACCCTTGATGACGCTGAGCGACTTTCGTCGCAGCAGCCGACCGACGGGCGAAGGGCACGTCGTCAGGCTCGGGAGCGGCGCCGTCGGCGTGTCGTGCTCGGCGCCGTCCTGGTTGTGCTCCTGCTGGCAGCGGGCGGCGTCATCGTCGGAGTGCGGGAGCTGCAGACGCTGCGGAAGGTACCCGACTTCACCGGAGCCGGCGGCGCAGAAGCGATCGTGCACGTCGAGGAGGGCCAGAGCCTCACCGCGATCGGTGCCGCGCTACTTCGTCGCAACGTGGTCGCCAGCGTCCGAGCCTTCACCATCGCCGCCGAGGCCGACCCCCGGGTTCGAGGTGTGCAACCGGGCTACTACCAGCTGCGCGAGGGAATGTCCGGGTCCGCCGCGGTAGCCCGGCTACAGGAACCCGCGGCTCGCGTTGGGCGATTGGAGATCCGCGCCGGCAAACAGCTTGACGACGTCGATCAGCCCAACGGGAGTACCACCCCGGGACTGCTCACTGAGATGTCCCGAGCCAGCTGCGCGGTGATTGGGGGGGTGCAGAAGTGCGTAAGCGCCCAGGAGCTCCGCACGACAATGGGGCAAGCCGATTTCAGCCAACTCGGGATACCGGCCTGGGCCGCCGATCCGACGTCGAAGGTCGAACCTGATCGACGCCTCGAGGGTTTACTGGCCCCGGGCAACTACGACGTGCGCCCCGGTAGTTCGGCGGTGGAGTTGTTGCGTCAAGTCGTGAGTACTTCGGTGGCCAGGCTATTGGCAGACGGCTTCCCTGCGTCCGCCGCGGGCACGGGGTACAGCCCTTACGAGGTGCTGGTGATCGCTTCAATAATCGAGCGGGAGGCCATCACCCCTGACTTCGGCCGGGTCTCCCGTGTCATCTACAACCGGCTTGCTGCTGGGATGCCACTGCAGATGGACTCCACCATTAACTACCCGCTGGAACGGCAGGAGGTGCGCACGTCCGAGGCTGACCGCGCCCGACCGGGTCCCTACAACACCTACCTCAACGTCGGGCTGCCGGTCTCCCCGATCGGGTCGCCGAGCGCGGCAGCCATCTCCGCTGCACTGAACCCGGAGCCAGGAACCTGGCGGTACTTCGTGAAATGTCAAATAGACGGCACCTCGTGCTTCTCGGAGACGATAGCGGAGCACGAGACAGCGGTGCTCGACGCGGTCGCCCGCGGTGTTTTCTGATAGGGCGCGTCTGTAGATCTCCTGTGTGATCAGCTCTACTGTTGCCGAGTTCGACAACCGGGCTGTCCCGGTCCACCCTTTAACAGCTCTGCTGTCGAACTCGGCGCACTGAGAGCTCCCCAGAGCTGGCCAATCCGCGTCCCATGGTCCACGCCGTTAGTCGCTAGCCTGCTGAGAATCTGTCCACACCCTCCTCACGATCCACAGCCTCGATCGAGGTCCGCCCATTCCTTGCCGTGCGGCGGGCAGGCTCGCTGGCGTGGACAGTGTGTGGGCAGCCGTGGCCGGAGCCGCGGCAGGGGCCGCGGGCGCGATGATGCTGCCACGGATTCCTCGGGGGGTAAGGGCGCCGGTGCCGGCCTGCGCTGTGGCGGTGGCGGCGCTATGGGTGGTGGTCGGCGAGCGCGCTGGCGCGGGCCTACCGATGTGGTGGTGGCCGGTCCCGCTGGTGCTGGGTTGGGCGGGCGTGCTGTTGGGAGCAGCCGACCTGGTCGCCCGCCGGCTGCCAGACGCTCTGACATTGCCGGCCTATCCGGTAGTCGCGGTACTGCTGGGGATTGCCGCAGTCGGCGCTGGTGATGCCGGCCTACTGGCTCGCGCGACCGCCGGTGCGCTGCTGTGGGCCGGCGGTTATGCCGCAGTACGTCTGGTCGCAGCGGGCGCCCTCGGGGGCGGCGATGTCAAACTGGCCGGAAGTCTCGGCGCGCTGACTGCCGCGACGTCCTTGGCCGGGCTACTGCTTGCGGTACTGGCCGCTAGCGTGTTGACTGCGGCAGTCGCAGGGCCGGCGCGAATACTGGGTTACCGCGACGTGCCCCATGGCCCAGCGATGCTCGCGGCGTCTTGGCTGATGGTGCTACATCCTCCCGAATAATCATCCAGCGGGAGAGCGGATGACTCGCCGTACAATTCATCACGCTGTTAGTTGCTGGGTAGCACTGTCGACGTGCCTCTGCAATCTCACTGTCACACCATGTTCTTACCGTTCACCCAGGAACCCATGGTTAATTGGCCGTTGTCCTGCGGATCCTGGCGTGAAGAATCGCTATGCCTAGATTACAAATGAGGGCGCGGTGGTACGTGAGACCCCCGTGCTGGCGATTGCGGGGCTCATATTGGCCGGCTGCGGCAGTCGGACTGGAGATTCCGGAGCCCTCATCGCCGACGCCGGGATCTCGCTGCTGCCGGCCATCCCCATCGGCTTCCTGGTCGGCGGGGTTATGGGGGTGATCCTGGAGGTCACCCTGATCCGCCGGATGTACCACCGCCCGCTGGACACCCTCCTTGTGACGTGGAGGGTAGCGCTGATTTGCAACAGGTGGCCCGCGACGTCTTCGGGGCGCCGAACGTGGACGTCCGGACTCCAGCTGGCTGTCAGGCAGTGTCGACCTCGGTATCACGCAGGTGCCGGCTGCCCGGCTGTTCATCCTGGCGTTGGCGGTGGCCACCGTGGTCGGGCTTTCCTGCTACTGAAGGCGACGCCGCTGGGGACGCCGGATCCGCGCAGTCGTGCAGAACCGTGGACCTGGCCGAGACGGTCGGCGTCTCCACCGGCAGTACCAACCGCCTCACCTTCTTCATCGGTTCTGGCCTGCCTGGGATCGCCGGTGTGGTGCTCACCCTGCTCGGTTCCACTGGGCCCACCTTGGGCACCAGCTAGATAGTCGACGCTTTCCTGGTCGTGGTCGCAGGCGGCATCGGGCAGATCAGGGGCGCCGTGATCGCAGCGTTCGGCCTCGGTCTGCTGCAGGCTACGTTTGAGTACTCCACGACCGCCAGCAGCGCGAAGTCATGGTGTTTGTGGTGGTCGTCGTATCCTGCAGATCCGACCACAGGATCTTCAGCGTCCGGACCAGGAGCCTGGCATGACGGCGTTGGCCGGCAAGCTCCCCGGCAGGTTTCCCCGAAATTCACCGGCCAGCGCGGCGTGCTGCTCGGTTTTGTGCTCGGTGCGCTCGTGCTGCTGGTGGCCCCGGCCGTGCTTTCGGACTTCCGGCTGTCACTGCTCGGTCGGTTCGTCTGCTTCGCGATCGTGGTAGTTGGGATCGGCCTGGCATGGGGCCGCGGCGGCATGCTGACGCTCGGACAGGGCGTGTTCTTCGGCCTGGGCGGCTACGTGATGGCCATGCACCTCAAGTTGGCCGACGCCGGACCATCCGGGGTGCCCCTTCAGACCGCCAGCGAGTTCGAGGAACTGACCGTACTGCAGAACCTCGACATCGCGGCTGGGGCAGATCGCTCGCCGCTGGCGTTGCTGCGCCGGCGCTCGTCGGTGCCGCCGGAGGTTGAGCAGGCCATGGATGCCGTCGGACTGACCGGGCTGCGGGACCGCCCCGCAGGTGAACTGGCGCACGGGCAGAAGCAGTGGTTGGAAATCGCCATGTTGCTGGTGCAGAACGCGCGGGTGCTGTTGCTGGACGAGCCGTGGCCGGAGTGAACGCCGACGAGCGGGCCATTGAGTCCGCTGGATGCGTGCGCCGTGCGGGGAATGATCGGGGGGTTTGGGTGGTTGTACGGGATGTCCGGGCCGGGTGGACTGTGTCCCCGGGTCCACTTCCTTCTGCCACCGCGGACGATCGTTCGGCTGAAGCCGCGGTGTGCCTTTCGCCGAGAGGCGACCAGCGCTCGGCCCGGACCCTCGTCACCCCGGTACACAAAGGATGGCAAGCCATGAAGGGTGATCGCACTGAGATCGTCATCGACGCTGGCGGTTCCACCCTGACCTACGAGATTGAAGCTACCCGCAACGGCCGACGGGTGGAGGTCAGTCACGGGCGCGGCATCGTGGAGGTTACCGAGGTCACCCGTGGCGGTACGCCGGTGCGCACCGCGCGGTTCATGGCTTCCCGCGTTCTCGCCCTAGTCGAGCATCCCGTTGCCCGGCCCGCGACGGATGAGGGCAAGCCGGCCGGTCAGGTCGTTCCTCAGCCTCGGGTTGGTGGCGGATCACCCACCCTCCAATCGGCCAAGGCGGTATGACAGTCAGCTGATCAGCACCATCCGGCAGGACAGGCCCTGAGCTTTGCTGAATCTGACGTCCGCGGTCAGCAGCGGCACGTCCAACACCTCGGCTAGCGCAACGTACAGCGCCTCGTAAAACGTGATTGTGTCTCGTAGCTCCCATGCCCGCACCGCCAACCGCCCCGTGTGCGGGTAGCGGTAGTCAATCACTTCTGGCAGAGCCCGCAGGGCGGTGTGCGCGGTCTGCTCGCTGATTTCTCCAGCACGTTCACCGCGGCGCAGGATGTGGCCCACCTCGGCGTCGAGCAGATGCGGAGCATGGCAGGTCGCCTCGGCAACCGTGCATCACCTACTCGGTGGGGCGTGTGCTGCCGCGGTGCGGCTGCTCGGGCTGGATCCGATCGCGGTCGCCGCGGTGCAGCAGGGCGCGAGCGAGCTTGCCGAACAGGTGGCGCTGGCGGCGACCCGGGTGGCGCGCGAGGCCGTGACCCAGCGGGATAGTCGCCTGTTGCCCAGCACTGGCACCCCACTGCCGGACGTGCTGGCCGAAGTGCACACCTGCACGGAGGGGGCTCTTTTTGCATCGTGAGGATGAGGCGCTGCGGATCGGCATTGGAGGGCCAGTCGGCGGTGGCAAGACCGCGCTGGTCGCAGCGCTGTGCCGGACGTTGCGCGACCAGCTGTCGCTAGTCGTGGTAACCAACGACATCTACACCACCGGGGACGCCGATTTCCTACAAACCAACGGCGTGCTGCCCGAGGAGCGGATCCGGGCGGTGCGCACCGGTTGCTGCCCACATACCGCTATCCGCGACGACATCACTGCCAACCTCGACGACATCACTGCCAACCTCGACGCGGTGGAGGAACTCACTGCCCGCCATCACCCGCACCTGGTACTGGTGGAAAAGCGGTGGCGACAACGTCACCGCCACCTTCAGCTACGAACTGATTGACACGCAGATCTTCGTTCTGGATGTCGCCGGTGGCGACAAGGTGCCTCACAAGGGGGGCCGGGGGTTGCCCGATCCGACTCGCTGGTCATTAATAAAGCTGGTCATTACCAAAATCGACCTCGCCCCGCTGGTCGGAGCGGATCTGGACCTCATGCGCCGGGATGCCATGCCGGTCCGGGAAGATCGACCCACCGTACTGATCTCGCTGCGCGATCAGCCCGATGCCGGGCCCGTAGGGGGCTGGGTGCGCGGCCAGTTTCGGTCCAGCGTTCGCCAGTCAGAATGCCGGCGAGCAATCGGGACTGCGCTGGGCGTGCTCGGCGCTCGAGGGGTCGGGCTGGATGCTGCTCGCCCTCGGTGACCGGGTCACCGACGTCACCCGGCTCCTCGACAAGGCCGCGCGGGAATGGCGGCGGTGACTGTTGACGGAACCGGGCTGTCGGTGCCCACTGGCTTACTGTCACGAGACTCGGGACGGTCCGGTGTGGACGCGTTGGGCTAGGTGGAGGGATTCGGTGATGTCGCGTGATAGAGCGTGCCGTCGAGGACGGTGATGGCCCGCCCGGTGAGGTGGACCCGGTCACCGTCAATGGTGGTGTGCACCAACCCGGTACGGGCGGAGTTTTGCAGGCCGGTGAGCCTGTTCCGGCCGAGGCGCTCTGACCAGTAGGGGGCCAGGGCGGTGTGCGCGCTGCCCGTGACCGGATCCTCGGGAATGCCAACGGTGGGCGCGAAGAAGCGGGAGACGAAGTCGTAGCCGCTGCCTAGGTCGGCCGCCGAAGCGGTGGCGATGATCCCGCGGATGCCGTCCCGACGGGCCAGGTGGGCCAGCGCGGTGAAGTCGGGGGCTAGGGCGCGAACTTCTGCCTCATCGGGTAACGCCACGAGCAGGTCACCGAGGGTGCCGGTGCCGTAGGCGGCCTCGGGGTTGGCGTCGAGAGCTTCGGCGAGGCCGTCAGGGACAGGAATCTCGGTGGTGGACGCCGCTGGGAAGTCCAGCATGATGCTGCCGTCGTCGTGGGTGTGGGTGGTCAGGACACCACTGCGGCTACCGAACCGAACCGTGCCGGGATGTCCCCGGTCGCAGTGCAGAGCGTGCGCGGTGGCCAGGGTGGCGTGCCCGCACAGATCCACCTCGACGGCGGGAGTGAACCAGCGCAGCGCCCAGTCGGCGTCGGCAGGCTCGCGCAACGGATGCGCGAAGGCTGTCTCGGACAGGTTCATTTCACTGGCGACCTGCTGCATCCATACCTCATCGGGCCAGGCGTAGGCGTCCAGCAGGCAGACGGCGGCTGGATTGCCCGAGAACGGCCGGTCGGCGAACGCGTCGATGATTCGGATACGCACAGCAAACCTTAAGCTGGCGGCAAGGCAGAGACTCGGGCAATTCGCTTGACGGTGATGTGACGGCAACGCGGCAGTTACAGAATGGCCACAGTAGCGTCGTGAAATAGTTCTGACTCACTCGACTGTGTGAGGCGCACCTAGGGTTCCGTCGCTGTCCGCAGCGGGTCTGGACCGAGAGGTGCAGGCGGGCGGGACGCTGCCCGCTCCACGGCGGGACAAAAGCCCGGGAGGCCAGCCCCGCTCGGCTGCCTGGCGGCCGGGCGCCGTGGACGTGGAGGCCACCACGTGGAAGACCTGCACAACAACTACGGACCGGAGGCCCGCTACGCCGTCGGGACGGAAGCGACGTTGCCGACGGCGAAATGGGAACAAGAGATCGCCCGGGGGCTCAAGCTGGGCCTCCCGGGTGCCGACTCGATCGTCGACCGCCGGATTCCTACTTTCTCCCGCGGCGAGCTGCCGCACTTCGCTGGTATCAACACCTTCCTCAAGGCGCCATACGTCGAGGACGTCCGGCGATGCGGCGAGTACGACGTGGCGGTACTCGGCGCTCCCTTCGACGGCGGGACCACCTACCGCTCCGGAACCCGCTTCGGTCCCCAAGGGATTCGGAAGATTTCCGCGCTGTACGGACCGTACAGCTTCGAGCTCGGCGTCGACCTGCGGGAGTCGATCACCATCGCCGATCTTGGTGACGTGTTCATCATCCCGGGCAACATCGAAAAGACCTTCGACCAGATTTCCAAGGCAGTCGGGCACGTCTACGCCTCGGGTGCCTTCCCGGTGGTGTTGGGCGGCGACCATTCCATCGGCTACCCGACCACCCGCGCGGTCGCCGACCACCTCAACGGCGGCAAGCTCGGCATCATCCACTTCGACCGCCACGTCGACACCCAGGAAACCGACCTCGACGAGCGGATGCACACCACCCCGTGGTTTCACGCCACCGACATCCCCAACGTCCCGCCGCGCAACCTGGTGCAGATCGGCATCGGCGGCTGGCAGGCGCCCCGTCCCGGGGTACAAGTCGGCCGGCAGCGCAGCACCACGATCATGACCGTCACCGACTGCGTGGAGATGGGCATCGAGGCTGCCGCACAGCGTGCCCTGGACGTCGCGTGGGACGGTACCGACGCCGTCTGGCTGTCCTTCGACGTCGACTGCCTCGACGCCGCATTCGTCCCCGGCACAGGATGGCCCGAACCCGGCGGCTTCCTGCCCCGCGAGGTGCTGAAGTTCATTCAGCTCGTCGCCGCGCGCCCGCTGCCCGGCATCGAAGTCGTGGAGTGCTCCCCGCCCTACGACAACGCAGAGATCACCGCGCTCATCGCCACCCGGGTCATCTGCGACACCCTCGGTTGCCTGGTGCGCGCCGGTCACCTACCCGCCCGCCGACCGGCTGACGGTCCAGCATCGATCCCGGAAAAATCATGATTATTCTTGGCGTGGGTATCGGGTACTCGCCGTGTCCTCATCGGGCTCTCAGTCGCCCGCAAGGTCGACGGCGACAGCACGAATTTCTGGTGGCAGGCCGCTCACTGGCCCTACCGCTGACTGCGGCGGGTCTGCTGTAGGCCACGGTGCTCGCCGCGGTGGCGTCGCTGGTGATGCTCGTTGGTGTGACGCCGAGGGTAAAGGTCTCTGTCGAACTGCTGCCCGCGCCGGCGGAAGTGGCTTACCCGGCATGACCATGTAGGTGTAGCACCGTGGGACCATGGCTGCGTGCTGCGCTGGATCACCGCTGGGGAGTCACACGGCCCGGCTCTGGTTGCCGTGCTGGAGGGCATGGTCGCCGGGGTGGAGGTCACCTCCAAGGATGTCCAAGCCGAGCTGGCTCGCCGCCGGCTCGGGTATGGGCGAGGGGCTCGAATGAAATTCGAGGGCGACGAGGTCGACCTGTTGGGCGGTATCCGCCACGGTCGGACCCTGGGCGGCCCGGTGGCGATCCGGATCGGCAACACAGAGTGGCCCAAGTGGGAGACCGTGATGGCGGCCGACCCAGTAGAGCTGGAGCTGCTTGCCGCGCAGGCCCGCAACGCGCCGCTTACTCGGCCCCGGCCTGGCCACGCCGACCTGGCCGGGATGACCAAGTACGGTTTCGACGACGCCCGGCCGGTGCTGGAACGGGCCAGCGCCCGGGAGACCGCCTCCCGGGTCGCGCTGGGCACCGTCGCCAAGGCGTTCCTGCGCCAGGCGCTGGGTGCCGAGGTGCTTTCTCATGTGGTGTCCCTGGGCCAGGTGGACGCTCCCGCAGACGTCCTGCCCGGACCTGACGACCTGGAGCGGATCGACGCCAGCCCGGTCCGCGCATTCTCCGACGAGGCGTCGGTCGCGATGATCGCCGAAGTGGACGCGGCGAAAAAAGACGGCGACACTCTCGGCGGTGTGGTGGAGGTCGTGGCATATGGGCTGCCGGTGGGACTGGGCTCCTTCGTGCACGCCGACCGGCGGCTGGACGCCCGCCTGGCCGGTGCGCTGATGGGTATCCAGGCCATGAAGGGTGTTGAGGTGGGGGACGGGTTTGCCACCGCTCGCCGCCGGGGCAGTGCGGCGCACGACGAGATGGCACCCGGGCCCGAGGGTGTGGTGCGCTCCACCAACCGAGCCGGTGGCCTGGAGGGTGGCATGACCAACGGCGAGGTGTTGCGGGTCCGGGTGGCGATGAAACCGATCTCCACCGTGCCGAAAGCGCTCGCCACGGTCGATGTCGCCACCGGTGAGGCGGCCGTTGCGATCAATCAGCGCTCCGACGTGTGTGCGGTGCCCGCGGCGGGCGTGGTCGCCGAAGCCATGGTCGCGCTCGTGCTCGCTGACGCCGCGCTGGAGAAGTTCGGCGGTGATGCGCTGCCTGAGACCATCCGCAACGCCCGAGCGTACGTCGATACCTACCGGCAGCGCTGACCGGGCTACATGATGAGCGGACCTATCCTGATCCTCATCGGCCCTCCGGGCTCTGGGAAGAGCACTGTCGGCCGACTCATCGCAGCTGAGCTCGGCGTTTCGTTTCGCGACTTCGATGATGACTTAGAGAATGAATGTGGGCTGCCGGCTGGTGAACTGGTGGTCAAGTTGGGTAGGGAAAGATTCAGCGAGGTTGAGAACAGCCTTATCGGCGCTGTTCTTGGGGATAACGGGGGGGTGCTTGCTCTTGGTGGCGGCACGCCGCTGAATCCCGAGATTCAAGAGCAATTGAAGCCATTTTACACGGTATTCCTCGACGTGGAGCTGGACGAGCTGCTTCGCCGTGAGGGATTGGTTCCACTTCACCCGTGGCTGCTCCCTCATCCTCGGGCGCATCTTCGGCAATTACTCGCACAACGGCGTCCGATCTATCAAGCAGTGTCGAAAGCCGTGGTGTCGACGACTGGCCGTTGCGCTGAAGAGGTAGCGACAGAGGTGCTAGCGACCTTGCGCAAGTGACTTCGGGCGGATTGGTGCGGCAGGCGGGAGGAGTGGGATGAGCGAGACCGCCGGATCGGGGCCGGCCGGTGAGACCGAACCCCTGCGGATCCGGGTGGAAACGTCGCAGCCCTATGACGTCGTTGTGGGGCGGTACCTGCGGGGAGAACTGTTGGCCACGGTGGGCAGCGGTACCGTGGCGATCATTCATCAGCCGATCATGGCTGAGCTCGCCGAGTCCTTGCGCAGCGTGCTGGAGTTCACCGGCGCGGACGCTTACCGCATCGAGGTGCCCGACGCCGAGGAGGGCAAGACGCTGTCGGTGGCGGGATTCTGCTGGGACGTGCTGGGCAAAGTCGGTCTGGACCGCACCGGCATCGTGATAGGTCTTGGCGGCGGGGCGGCCACTGATCTCGCCGGGTTCGTCGCCGCCAACTGGCTGCGCGGGGTCCGGGTGGTGCACGTACCCACGACACTGCTGGCCATGGTGGATGCTGCGGTGGGCGGTAAGACCGGGATCAACACCGACGCCGGCAAGAACCTGGTCGGTGCGTTCCACGAGCCCGCCGCGGTGCTGGTCGACCTTGCGACCCTGCAGACCTTGCCCCAAGCCGAGCTCGTCGCTGGAATGGCCGAGGTGGCCAAGGCAGGGTTCATCGCCGATCCGGTGATTCTGGAACTGATCGAGGCCGACCCAGCCGCCGCGCTGGATCCGTTCGGTCCCGTGTTGGAGGCTCTCATCGCCCGCGCTATCCGGGTGAAGGCCGACGTGGTGGCCGCCGACCTGCGAGAATCTTACCGACGTGAGGTGCTCAACTACGGGCATACCTTGGGCCACGCCGTGGAACGTCGGGAAGGTTACCGGTGGCGCCACGGCGCTGCGGTGAGCGTCGGCATGGTCTTCGCGGCCGAACTGGCCCGGCTCGCCGGACGGCTCGACGATGCGATCGTGCAGCGGCATCGCCGGCTGCTCGGCTCGCTCGGTCTACCTACCAGCTACGACGCCGACGCACTGCCGGACCTGCTCGAGGGAATGCGCAACGACAAGAAGGCTCGATCGGGGGTGTTGCGTTTCGTGGTGCTCGATGACCTGGCCAAACCCGGGCGGCTGGAGGATCCGGACCCGGAACTGCTCGCCGCAGCCTACGCCGCGGTGGCTGGTGGAACGGAGCGTTCGGGATGAAGGTGCTCGTACTCAACGGGCCGAACCTGGGCCGGCTCGGGACTCGCGAGCCCGACGTCTACGGCGCAACCAGTTACAGCGACCTGGTGGTGCAGTGCCAGCGGGTCGGATCCGAGCTCGGGCTTGAGGTGGATGTGCGGCAAACCGACCACGAGGGCGTCATGATGAGCTGGCTGCACGAGGCCGCCGACACCGGGACCCCGGTGGTGCTCAACGCCGGCGCCTGGACGCATTACTCGATCGCGGTCCGCGACGCCGCTGCGCAGCTGGCAGCGCCGCTGGTGGAGGTGCATATCAGCAACGTTCACGCGCGCGAGCCCTTCCGGCACCACAGCCTGATTTCGGCCATCGCCTCCGGAGCGATCATCGGCCTGGGTGTCGACGGTTACCCACTCGCGCTGCGCTGGATCGCTGGCCGCGCCAGCACCTGAGGGCTGCCTCCCGAACATAGGCATTCGCTACCGTCGGACACATGTCCCATCCTCGGCGCCGCGAGGCGCTCCGCGAGTGGCTGCGCGAACGGGAACTCGACGCGCTGCTGGTTACCGGCCTGCTCAATGTCCGTTATCTCACCGGATTCACGGGATCTCACGGTGCCCTGCTGGTGCACGCGGAAGGCGACGAGCGCAGCGTGTTCGCCACCGACGGCCGCTACCGCACGCAGTCCCAGCGCCAGCTGCCAGATCTGCGCCGGGTGATCGACAGGTCCATCCACTTGCGGCTGGCCCAGGAGGCCACTGAGGCGGGGATCGCCCGGTTGGGTTTCGAGAGCCATGTGGTGACGGTGGACGGGCACGCTGCCCTGGTGAAGGTCACCGGCGCCGACCGGTTGATCGCCATCTCGCGGCCGGTGGAAGCGCTGCGGCTGGTCAAAGACGAGAACGAGATCGCCGCGCTGCGGGCGGCGTGCGCGGCAGCCGACACCGCCCTGGCCGCGCTGCTGGCTGACGGTGGGCTGCGTCCGGGCCGCACTGAGCGTGAAGTGGGCCGCGACTTGGAGGCTCGGATGATGGTGGCGGGCGCTACCGGTCCCTCGTTTGAAACCATCGTGGCGACCGGCGCGAACTCCGCGGTTCCGCACCACCGCCCGACCGATGCCGAGCTGCGCCGCGGCGACCTGGTGAAGCTCGACTTCGGTGCTCTGGTCGACGGCTATCACTCCGACATGACCCGCACTGTGGTGCTGGGCGAGCCAGCTGGATGGCAGCGCGAGATCTACGACCTGGTTGCCGTGGCGCAGGCCGCCGGGCGGGTCGCGCTGCGGTCCGGGGTCGAAGTCCGCGATGTGGACGCGGCTGCCCGGGATGTGATCGTCCGCGCCGGGCACGGCGAGAACTTCGTGCACGGTCTTGGCCACGGCGTCGGTCTGCAGATTCATGAGGCTCCGGCGTTGTCGCAGTTCGGCGTCGGTACACTGGCAGCAGGCATGACGGTCACCGTCGAGCCGGGTATCTACCTGGCAGACCGGGGCGGCGTGCGCATCGAGGACACTCTCGTCGTTTCCGACGGCGAGCCCGAGCTCCTCACCCTGACCACGAAGGAACTCGTGGTCGTGCCCTGCTTGTGATGACCTGCTGACTATGATCTTGGGAGTGACGGGCTGACGTGGCCACCACCAACGACCTGAAGAACGGGCTCGTGCTCAACCTCGACGGCCAGCTGTGGTCGGTCGTGAAATTCCAGCATGTCAAACCCGGTAAGGGCGGCGCCTTCGTGCGGACCACTCTGAAGAACGTGCTGTCCGGCAAGGTCGTGGACAAGACCTTCAACGCGGGCACCGCGGTCGACACCGCCACCGTTGACCGGCGCGAGATGACGTACCTGTACCCCGACGGCGCTGACTTCGTGTTCATGGACACCGGCACCTTCGAGCAAATCACCGTTCCCGGTGAGACCGTCGGAGATGCGGCGAGGTACCTGCTGGACAACCAGACCGCGCTGGTTGCCGTGCACGACGGCACCCCGCTTTATGTCGAGCTGCCCACCTCGGTGGAGTTGGTGATCTCACACAC
>JALZCN010000639.1 GCA_030863045.1 Actinomycetota bacterium
CGTGCGCCCACCAGGTTGCCGCTGGTGTTACTGTTGGGTTACCGGCCGCGGGTCGATCGGTGGCATCTCCGGCTCGGCTGTCACACTCGGCCAGGTCTCCTCGATGAAGCGTGGTGGCTGCGCTGGATGACGACGGTCACCCGGCAGAGCCGGATGCACGCCGGGATGCAGATCTCGATCGGAGTGACGAGCGGATGGACGAGTCAGCGGGACCGTCGCCGTCCTCGAAGTACAGCTCCAGGCTGTCGGCGACCGCCAACTGATCATCAATCTCCAGTGGCCCATCAATTCTCCAGTAGGAGCGCGCCTGCGTGATCATCGCCTTTGCGCGAAACAGAGCACGGGCCCGTTCCTCAGCTGAGCATTCCGACGACTGAAGCCGTTGTACTGACTCCTCCAGCGAGCGCATGGCATCCCGAAGCTGCTGCACAGGTCATAAAGGCAGCAGCAACCCCACGACGGCAACACCGAACCCAAGCAGCAACGTCACGCCGACCGCACCATCACGGCAGTCAACGTCAGCAACAGGGCCGCGGACCACGCGGAGCGGACCCGGGGCCTAGCAGCATGGCGGGGCTGGCGAGGACGGTCATGGCGGGGAGGTACCCACCAAGGGCGAGCGCTACGCGGGTGGGTTCGCCGACGTGGAGATGCGCCCAGGCCGGGGGGCCGACCGGACACTAGCAGCAAGTCGCCGCGCGACACGGTCGGTGCGGCAGTGGTAACAGCAAGCGGATCGGGCCCGATACAGCGGATGGGGCCGTTTGCTGCCATGGGGGGTTGGACAACTCGATCAAGCGGCCCGAGCCACCGGGACATGCGCTGCCACGGTAGGCGGTGCTCGATGGCCACGATTCACCAACAACTCAACTTGGGGGGACACCATGCGACGAGTCATCATTCGTTCTCTGGCGACCACTGCCGTGCTGGGCGGAATTGTTCTCACTGGCGCCGGCGTAGCCGCTGCTGATCCTGCACCTGCAACAGGCGGCGACAACTCCGCAACAGGAGAACCAACCTGCAGGGCCTCGGATATTGATTTTGCGCACGGCTGTTTCCTCGGTTGGGGCCGATTCTTCAATTAGGCAAGGATCTGACCATGTGACTGCCGCCCATGCGCGGCTGAAACAACTCCGCGCTACGCCGTGTCCGACTACGCGCAGGGCGCCTGAATTCCGGTCCACGCAGTCGCCATCGTGGCCGGCCGGGACACCGAGCCCGCACGGGTGTGAGACGTGGCCGCATGACGATGCCCGGCCACGTCTCACACTCAGATGGCCACATATGATTCGGCCCGCCTATTTCCGTCATAGTCGGCACAGCCAGTTGTCGGCCGTGTTGAGCAGCCAGCCTCCGAAGCGAGTGCCGCTGGCAGCCATCATCGGAACGGTCATCGTGCTCCCAGACAGCTTCAGGACTCCGATGCCAGTGGAGGTGTCGGTCGATGGTTGTCTCCTGGTGAGTAGCCACGGAACGCTCGGGCAGATGAACAGGGGACGTACAAACGTGACGGGGCTGCACAGGTCGCGTACCGGCCCCGTTGGTCGGGTATCCGCTGGACATGACGATGATGGGGCCGTATTTGCCTTACCCCGCGGGCGAGGACGAGTATCGGGTCGCTGCGGCCGACCCAGGTGATGGCGGACCTGCTCCCGCCCCCGGCTTCGGTGAGACGGAGGGTGAGCCCGATATTACTGACGACACTCCGGAGCCCGACTCCGTAGATCCCGTCCCGGAACGGCCCGCCACCGAGATCCCGTTCCGCACGCCTAACCCCGACGAGCTCAGACCCGATAGCTCAACGTCGATCAACGAGTAGCTCGCGGGCCGTGAGCTGGCGGCGTCGACGTGTTTGACAGGGGTCCGGCGCGAGGAAGCCAGCCCTGAACGAGTTCATCGCCCCGACCGATGGGCTGGACAGCAGCCCTGCCATATCCATAACTTCAACGGTATGGCGGCACGGAGATCACTGTCACCCTGCCGATTGACGATGTCGAGGCCGTGGAGCACCTGGCCGAGGCTGGGCAGATCGAGTCGGTCAGCCGGTACAGGACCGAGACCTGATGTCGTCGCGCGCTGCTGGACCTCCCCGTGACGCCTGACCCACGCGCCGAGGCCGACATCCCAGAGCTGAGCCGCGTGCTCGGCTGCGACTGCACATTGACGCTCGCCCGCAACGACCCCGACGCCCCGACGCCTGCGCCTGGGATGTCACCGCTACGGCCCCTGCGGCCCGTCGTCAGCCGCGACGAGGAGGCCTTCGACGACGCCATCACGTCGGACGACTGGGCCACCGCCGCGACGTCGCTGGCGAAGCTGGCCATGCCGGCGATAAAGCTATGGCCACTCACGATCAACCAGCTGCGCCTGCTTCAGGACGCCGTGACCCGTGCCCGGCCCGTGCTTGGCGACATCAGCTGCATGCTCCAGGCCGCGATAGCCGTCGAGCTGCAAGGCAAGGGCGTCGCGGCGGCCAAGGTTGCGGCCGGCACCGCGTTCGGCAGGCTCGAGATCGAGGTCGACGAAGGGGTCGACGGTGATCAGACCAGCGGTACCTGGTACGCCTACAAGATCAATATCACCTTCATGCCCGACACCGCTGTGGTCGACGCCGACGAGATCGCCTTCATCCAGACGGTCCGCCTCGTCGAGACCGCGAGCGGCTCTGACAAACACCCCGAGGAGAAGTGCAAGAAGCGCCAGACACCATCGGCCACGCACGTCGACCGGCTCCGCGGCAAGAAGCAGGGTTGGTATGGGATGAACGACAACGGGACGGGCAGCGGCACGCTGACGGCCTGGAAGAGATCCGCCCCGGCCATGCCAGCCAGAATGCAGGACCGCGCGAGTTGGAACGAGCCCAACACCACGTGGCAGTTCGAGGCCATGGTGGTCTGCCGCTCCGGGGCAGACGCCGGCAAGGTGTACGTGGCCGCCACCTGGGGCTTCACCGTCGGCGCCGACCTCAAGCTCACCGAGCAGGCACGAATAGTGACGAACAAACAGAGCAGCGAGGCCGCCATGGCGGTGCGCAGGTGGAACGACCAGGCCGCCGGCTCCGCGTTCTACCGCAACGCTCAGGGCCAGATGCCACTGCCGCCGCTGAAATGACCCGGTCGCCGCAGGTCCGACGCCGTCGGTGTGCGTGGTCGCCGACCGGCGTAGCAGCCGTGGAAGAATCGGGGCGTGTATTCGTTGCTGTTCTATGACTACGTCGACAATATCGTTGAACGCCGTGCGCCATTCCGAGCGGCGCATCTCACACTCGCCGGAGAGGCTCACGAACAGGGATTCCTCATGATGGCCGGCGCCCTTGCCGAACCAGTTGACGGCGCCGTGTTCGTGTTCACGACCGACGACCGTTCAGTCGTGGAGGACTTCATCGCAAGGGATCCTTACGTGCAAGAAGGACTGGTGACAGCCTGGCGGGTCCGACCCTGGAACGTCGTTCTCCGCTGATGGTCACCGCTGCGAGCACCTCCGCTTGCCGGATCGCTGCGGTATTGCGAGCGTCTGCGCCGGCAGCAAGCTGGCCAGCCGAATCAGCACGGGCACCAGTACCCACCGCGGCCCACGCTCGGTTGACCGGTCCCCACCTGCGACACGGACGGGGTCACACTGTTGCGCCGTCAGGGGATCTTTGGCTACATAATGGACCCCGACCACACTGGCCAGGTTGAGCGGACGGGAAAGGTCGCTGACCTTGTCCGTGATACGGATTAGCGCTGTCAAACACGGAGGCAACGGTGGCGCAAGCACAGAAAACGGACTTTGCTTCGTTCGCTCAGATATCAGAATCAGAGCAAGAAGTGCTCGAGCAAGCTCTCAGGTCAATCCCTGACGACATCCTGTCGACGGGCGACCGCAGTGCGATCGAGGCCAGGCTCCGCAGGCGCCTACAGGAGGCGGGAATTCTCGAGACAGGGGAGGCAGGGGGTCCGCTAGGCGTCGCAGAAATTCCGGCAATCGCCTTCGTCGGCCGGGCAGTTGGATGCCTCGCGGCAAGATATCTGAACCTGCGGGGAATCAGCCATAATAAGCCCGCCGAGGAGGTGGCCGACTCGATCGCACGGGCTGTCGGAGGTTGCGTCCCGGGTGATACAGATATGATCAAATCCGACCTGCTGAAGTACCGGAACCAGGTTGCGGGGGCGCTCACAGCCCTTGGCCTGCCCGCGCTGGGTGACGCGCTCTGCGTGGTCGAGTCCGGCGGAGTGTATGAGCGGGGCTCCGCGTGACCTGAGTGTCGAGCCCTTCTGGACTGACATCGACGGCAGTAGAGTAAAGGCCAAGCTTTCGGGAGAGACCGACGCGCCCATTGACAGCGTGAGAGATATTAAGTGGTTGAGACTGGAAGCTGTCGAGAACTCGGCGGCGACAACGATGTCTTTCATCAGGTCACGTTCATCCAGCGGGTGCTCACCCACGGGGCCAGGCGCCATCGACGCGTGAGCCGACCGAAGGGCTGCGACACCGTGAGCGTTCCCTACACCGCGCTCTACGTCTCTGGGGCGGCCGGCAGTAACCATGCGACGTCGTCCGCACTATTCGACCCCTTACTTACTACGAGGCTCATCAGGGGTGTCGTGCTGCCGAGCGGCCTGCAGGGTGCTGACCAGGTTATCGAGGGTCTGCAACTGTGATCTCACCACGCGACGAAGGTGGACCACCACGATCAAGATCAAACAACCGAATATGACGAACGCGAACACACCGAGAGCCAGCGCGATGATGATCTGAGTGTCACTCACCCCCATATTCTGGCACCTTGTACATCCTGCGCGGCCTCAACGCCGGGCGCACCCGGCGCCGCCGCGCCGTTGGCCGTAGTCGAGGGCCTCGGTATCGACGAGGCGAGCAGGTAGGGATACCCACAATTCGAGATCGACGTAGTGCGACAACAGGGACTCCGCTGATCGACGTCCCAGATATCCAACGGCACGGCGCGCCCCGCGCTCAAGCTGCAACCCCTGCGATAAGGGCGTCTACGCGGGTTTCGCAACAACCGATACTGGGCGCCGACCCGGCCCTATCGGAAACTGATGCCGTAGCCGGCACCGGCGAGGTCAGTCACCAGCAAAAGCCGTCCTCGGCCAAGTGCAGGCTTTCACGCTCGTCATGTGCTCTCCGGGCGCATCGCCAGGTATGTCCTCCGGCGGGCGATTCGGCGATCCACGGCTCGTAGACCGCTTCGCAACTCGCGTCGCTGGTCACAAGTAATGCAGTATCCATGAAAACTCGCAGCTGAAGAGGGTGCCATAGAGTAGTCGGTTTCCAAGAATCCGACGTGGGAGGGGCAAGCCCGGGGCACGGGCCGTTTCCTCGTCGCCGTACTTCAGGTCGTCCTGGTCGCTGACCAGCTCTGAGACGTTGGTCAGTCCAGCTCACGTCTCCGTCAGCCGATGATGGCGGTGTTGACCTCATTATGGGCGCGGGCTGCGCTCGTCGGTCGATTTTCGCGATGAACGGCCCAAGGCGATCGGCGCCGCCGATCACCCAGCGGAGGTTACTGGGCTACGGTTGTCGAACGAAGCGGAACCGGTAGCTCGGAGGGTGAGACGTGGAGATCGGCCGTAGGCCAGAGGAGCTCTCGAAGGAGCAACGCGAACGGCTTCACCGAGCCCATCAGCGGTTGCGCAACGCCTCGCATGCCCTCGAAGCGTTAACGGTGGTCGAGCCGGTCCGAGGCCGTTGGGTCGCCACGCCCGCGCCGGTCGAGGTTCTCGAGGCGGCACAGAATGAGCTTCATGACGCGGGCCAAGAGTTGTGGCGTGCCCATCAGGAGCTGCTGTGCTGCGATGTTCCTGCCGGCGCTCTCGGTGCGAAGTCCGGCGAGCTGTGATGAGGGCGATAACCGGTCAGGCCACCAGCGACCCCATCTGCTGCGCTTCCCGTCCTGACCAGTTACGCTGCGCTCATGATCGAAGAAGGCATGGACGAAACCCCCAGCGAGACCAACACCACGTCTGAGGACATGGCCGAAGCACTCGACGCCGTGAAAGCCTCCTCGCCATCGTTGGCCGCAAAGCTCGACGCCGCAGATATGTCGCCCGACAAGCTGGCTGATGCCCACGGTAGAGCCTCGTCTGGCCAACACGAGGCTGCACAGCCCGCAGAGGAGCCGGGCAGCGGGCAGGCCTAGCCAGCTGGGTCCGTGGGGTTACCTTGCGCGAGATCTAGGCCAGCCTTACCCTCTTTCAGGTGAGGCTCACCTTAACTAGTTCGTGTGCCAAGTGACTTGCTACCTGCGGTTGCACGAGATCGCCGTAGCGGTGCACGCCGGCACCACGGGCACCGACTGGGACGAATGTGCGCGGCTCTGGCGCGCCGCGGACGGAGTCGGCGGCCGCGATCTTGTGCTCGCCGCGATGCCGGTCACAACGATCGATATCGATGATCTACCGGCGGCCGACTTGTCGCCGTTTGCCGGGTTGCTCCTGGCCGGACGCAGTGACCAAGTGCTGCTGGCCGCTATGCAGGACAAGTTGCGGGACTTTCTGGACCAGCAGCGCGTGGTGGTGTTCAGCGGCCAGCTGACCCACGACTGGCTGCCGGGTGCAACGACCTTCGAACCCAACCCCACAGCGGAAGTCGAAACCGGACCAGCCCGGCTCTCCGAGCATCCGGTGTTCTCCGGCGTGTCGGCTCACGATCTCGCCACGAGCTTCCTCTACTCGAATGGGTGGCACCGCCCGCCAACCGGCGTCGACGTGATCGCACACCGTGCGGACGGGACGCCCGGCGCCTACGTGGACCGGGCATCGACCGGAGGCACGGTGCTGCTGCACAGCGGAGCCAACCTGCTGGCCAATGCCACCACGGACAGCTCGGCGGCACGGATCGCGCCCCAGCTCGTCGAGTGGGTGCGCCAGGAGGCCCGCCGGTGAGCAGCGGCGGCAGAAGCGTGGTTGCGCTCGCCAGCGGATCGGCAGCCGAGACCCGCACATTTGCCACGTACCGCCGTTGGCTCACCGATGTCGTCGACACCCGGCACGCCGCGTCGCTCACCGACGCCGATGTCGTGTGGG
>JALZCN010000643.1 GCA_030863045.1 Actinomycetota bacterium
GTCGTACCGGTGCACCGCGCCGCCGCCGTAGAGCGCGACCCACACACCGCCCTCGGAGTCGACGGTCAGCCCGTCGGGGTCGCCGTCGCCGGGAAGGTGGACGAACGGGCGTCGTCCGGTCAACCCCGCGTCCCGGTCGTAGTCGAAGACGTCGATGCGGTGGGTCGGTGTGTCGTTGTAGTAGGCGCGGGAACCGTCTGGGCTCCATTCAAGTCCGTTCGAGACAGTGACATGTCTTAGCACCACGCACACGGAGCGGTCGGGATCAAGCCGGTACAGCGCGCCAGCGCCGGGACGCTGGTCATAGGCCATCGATCCGCAGTAGAAGCGGCCGTCGGGATCGCAGCCTCCCTCGTTCATCCGCACCCGGTCATTGGTCCACAACGCGTCCAGGGGTGTGAGCGTCCCGTCGACGTCCTCCAGCGCGAAGCCCCGCTCGACCGCCAGCACCGCGCCACCGTCCCGGCGCGGACGGACGACGGCGGCGACGTTGCCGACGTGGCGCCGGTTGATCGCACCGTTGACCGCGAGGGACAGGACGTCACCGGCCAGCATGTCCACCCAACGCAGACCGCCCCACCGCGTCGACCAAACCGGCCCCTCACCGTGATAAGCCACGGGATCGGACACTTGTTCAGCCCGCATGATCGCGCCTCCTCATTCGACGGCCAAGCCTGCTCCATCATTCGTCAGAAGACGCTCGCTGTTCACCCAGCTGTCACCCGCTGGTTCGGGCACCCGGGCCCATGGGCGACACGATGGGGAGAGAGCCGTGTAGGGGTGACCGGGCTGGCGGTGATGGGGCAACCGTCGATCTTGTCCCGGCCCGCCTGCATGTGCACTATGAAGGGCGTGGTCGCCACCGAGCTCACGCTGGCGCTGCACCCGGACCGGCTGTTGCCGGTCGAGTCCGGCGAGCGAGCGATCGCGCGGCGGCTCTACGACGCCGTGCGTGACCTGCCGGTGATCTCGCCGCACGCCACGTCGATCCGCGGCTGCTGCTCGACGACGAGCCGTTCCCGGACCCGGCTAGCTTGTTCGTCACGCCCGATCACTACGTGACGCGGCTGCTGCACGCGGATGGCGTCGAGCTCGACGCGCTCGGGGTCGGCCAGGCCCGCTGTCGGAGGACGCGTCCCGCCAGGTATGGCGGTGGCTCTGCGAGCGCTGGCACCTCTATAGCGGCACGCCGGTTCGGTTCTGGCTCGAGGCCGAGCTGGCGGAGATCTTCCACGTCACCTCGCGGCCGTCGGCCGCGACAGCGAATCGGTATGTCGCGTTGTAACCAGGGCGCTATTCCTGTGTTACAGCGCCGCAATAAAAGCTGCTTAGTGTGCCCGCACGTGGAAACGGATCCCAACCCACGGGGCCGTCGACATACCAACCACCCCGTGGTCGGCCTAACCGGCGCCCGATTCGGCGGCGCAGCAGGACGTCGCAGCCGGGAAGCGACCGAACCGCCGGAGGCCGACGACGCAGTCGTGGCCAGTGATCACCGTGGATACCAGGTCGCAGGCCCGATCGCTGCCCGGTTCCCGTCTATGTTGAGCCGTTGGTGGGACACCGGTGGCGAGGTGTTCCACCAGTATCAGGACAAGCAGCCCGAGCAGCAGACTGTCGCGCAGCCAGATATCGCAGCGTTGGCGCCAGAGCCCGGCTGGACCGATGCGGCTGACTGGAACACCCTCAAGAAAACCTCCAAGTTGGTGCGGCCTTACTCCTGGACCGGGGGACGGACCACATCGCTGGTCAACCTGGAGGTCGAGACCCTGGTCTCGGCCACCGGTCGACCAGCCGACCCCGCGGCCCCTCCAGAACACCGCACGATCCTCGAGCTGTGTGCCACCCCCCGCTCAGTTGCCGAGGTCGCAGCGCTGCTGAAGATGCCCCTCGGGGTGGCCCGAGTATTGCTGGGAGACCTGGCCGCGTCGGGCAGCCTCGCGGTACACCGCACGGTGGGCTCCGCTGGTGCCTCATCGGATGTTCCCCTCATGCACCGGGTGATCGCCGGGCTGCAACGACTCTAAGAGCGTGTCTCATTTGGCCTTGGAGAGTTTCTTGTAGCAGGTCAGTACGGCGGCGAGGGTGAGTAAGTGTCGTCGCTGCCTGCACCACTGTTGACACGGCAATCGTGCTCACCGCGGACCCCGATGACATCGCCACACTGCCTGCGCCGTCCCTAGCACCCGCATCTCACCCGCAATCCCAGCGCGCCGCTGTAGCAGCGATGACAGCAAGGCACTCGCCAAGCGCGGAGGCCGACGTTTCCCGGGAAGAACATCGGCGAGATCTTGGTGATGTCGAGGATGGCCGGGAAGCTTGTCGTGACCGATGTGCCTGCGGGGGCCGGTCCTGGTTGATAGGACCGGCC
>JALZCN010000676.1 GCA_030863045.1 Actinomycetota bacterium
TTCTCGATCACTGCGGCCACTCCATCATGGCGACCTACCCGCAGGTTGTCTCGCTGCGCGACGTCGTGGGTGAGCACCACCCGCGACCCGGTACCCAGCCGGGACAGCACCGTGAGCAGCACATTGCGCTCCAGGGATTGGGCCTCATCGACGATTACGAAGCTGTCGTGCAGGGACCGGCCACGGATGTGGGTCAACGGCAGCACTTCGAGCATGCCGCGGTCGATCACTTCATCGATCACCTCTTGCGAGGCCACTGCACCGAGGGTGTCGAACACCGCCTGCGCCCAGGGCTGCATCTTCTCGTTCTCATTGCCTGGGAGATAGCCCAGCTCCTGACCGCCAACAGCGTAGAGCGGGCGAAAGACCACGACCCGGCGGTGCGCGCCGCGCTCCATCACGGCATCCAAACCGGCGCACAGCGCGAGCGCCGACTTGCCGGTCCCTGCTCTGCCGCCGAGTGACACGATGCCCACACCTGGATCGAGCAGTAGATCCAGTGCGACGCGCTGCTCAGCTGAACGGCCACGCAGCCCGAACACCTCACGGTCCCCGCGGACCAGCCGGACTCGTTTGTCCGCAGTGATCCGGCCCAGCGCCGTCGCGGTTCCGGCGAGTAGCCGCAGGCCGGTGTTGCACGGCAGGTCAGCAACCTCGGGGTGCTCGGTGAGCTCGGCCACTCCCGCTTTGTAGAGTTCCTCCAGCACCGAAGGCCCGACCTCGACGTCGTTCATCCCGGTCCAGCCCGAGGGCACCACGTCCAAAGCGCGGTACTCGTCGGCAGGCAATCCCACCGCACCTGCCCTTACCCGCAGCGGCATGTCCTTGGTGACCAGCGTGACGTCACGACCGTCGGCAACGAGATTGAGCGCACAGGCCAGAATCCGAGAATCGTTGGTCTCGGTACGGAAACCGGTGGGTAGCACTGCCGGATCCGCGTGGTTCAGCTCGACGTGCAAGGTGCCACCGAGCTCGCCGATCGGGACCGGGACGTCTAGCCGACCGTGGTTCACGCGTAGATCGTCCAGCAGGCGCAACGCTTCCCGGGCGAACCAACCGAGTTCCGCGTGGTGCCGCTTGCCCTCCAGTTCCCCGATGACCACGAGAGGGAGCACCACCTCGTGCTCATCGAACCGGATGAATGCCCGAGGATCCGACAGCAGGACCGACGTGTCTAGCACGTAGGTGCGGATACCCGGGGCGGTGGAGCGGGGCGAGCGAGAGGCATACACGGCAGCTCCCTAACGTGCGCGGCACCCGCGCCCGCTACTCGGTGGGCCGGCCGGCCCCGGTTGCTCGTTGCCGCAGTGCCCCAGGGGGCTCAGCGGCACCGACCACGAGGGCCGGGTGCCGACCCTCCCGTGCTCGCCGTAGGCGGATTAACCGCCCGATCGACATCAGCCACGACCAGGGCCTCCCGTGGCGGAACGCGTCGAGCACGTCCCACTGATTCCGCACGGTACCTGTGCGTGGCCGTTCTGGCAGGCATCCACCCAGGTGAATCGACCGTGTCGTTACCGTGAGCAGAAACACTCGCAAGCGCGCGTAACACTGTTACGCACTCACGACCCCTTCGGCGCGCAGCGCCGAAGGGGTGAGCGGCTCGTCGAGTAACCGCAGGTAGCGCTGGCCCAGCGATTGCTCGGGCGGGCGGGCCTCCAGCCAGCTGCGCAGCAGCCGGTAGCCCTCCACGTAGGTGGTGGTGTAGGCCCGCCACAGTGGGTCGGAGAGAAATCGCAACATCTGCCGGGCCCGCGGTTCGGGTACCAGCAACCAACGCTGCAGATAGGCCAGCACGTCCGCCGGATCCGCGCCCTGATCATGCAACATGAGGGCGGCGTCCTGGCGGACCCCCAGCAGGCCCACCGCAGCCGCCTCAAGCCGTTCGGCGAGCTCGCCGTCCATCCGTAGTCCCAGGTCACCGAGGATCTCCGCGGCCCACGGCCCCCAGCCGGGACCGACCGCGGCCAGCAGCCCGAGGTCGGCCAGGCCCTCAGCCATGAGGCACTGGGGGGTATTGACCAGGAAGATCGTCTGCTCGGCGTGGCGCTGGGTCCGCACCAGACCGGCCTCCTTGCGGCAGTGCTCGGTGTGGTGCCCGGGGTAGGACTCATGCGCGACCAGGTGCGGCAGGTTCGCCATCCGGTGCCCGAGATCGGCGTTGATCGCCACCCGGGAGCGGAAGTCACCGAGGTAGTAGTTGAACCCGCTCCACGGCTTGTCGGTGACCACCTCGTACTGCACGGTCTCCTCGGGCGGCAGCCCGAAGCGCATGCGCACCCGATCCCGCAACGCGCTGGACAGCTCGTGCACCGCCGGTTTGAGCCGATCCGGCGGGATCTCGTCGCGGGCCCGGTAAGCCGCCAACCGATCGGCCAGCGGATCGGCGCCCGGCACAAGCCGGTCGATCTCGGCGTGCGCGTGGTGGTAGACCTCCGGGTCCCCCGGTTCGATGACGACGTCGAAGTATGCCGCCACCTCGGCCACGAAACCGACCTGCTGGCCGGACAAGGCCCAGCCGCTGCACTCCAAGGCAGTCAGGTGGGCCTCGAGAAAGCGAACTCGCGGCTCGGCTAGCCCGGCTGCCGGTAGCTCAGCTCGCAGCTGGGCCGCCTGGCGGGCCAACGCCGCCGGATCTGGTGGGGGCTCGTTGTCGACCTGGCGGCGCAATGCCGGATCGCCGGTGTAGGCATCGACGAAGCCCTCGACGAGACGGTCAAACCGCAGCCCGAGCAGAAGATACTCGCGGACCAGGTCCGGGATACTCATGGTGCTGACGATAGGCGCCGCGTGAGTGGCATTAGGTGCCATAACACTGTTTCCCACTCACGAGCCGAAACGGCGATGCCGGGCGGCGTAGTCGCGCAGCGCGCGCAGGAAGTCCACCTTTCGAAAGGCTGGCCAGTAGGCGTCGCAGAACCAGAACTCCGAATGCGCCGACTGCCACAGCAGGAAACCCGACAGCCGCTGCTCCCCGGAGGTACGGATGACAAGATCAGGGTCGGGCTGGCCAGAGGTGTAGAGATGCTCGGCGATTTGCTCGACGTCGAGCACCTCGGCGAGCTCCTCCATGGTGGTTCCGGCCTCGGCATGCTTGAGCAGCAGCTTGCGCAACGCGTCAGCGATCTCCTGCCGCCCGCCGTAGCCCACCGCCACATTCACCGCCAACCCTGATCGGCCCCGGGTCCGAGCCGCCGCGCTGGTCAGCCGCTGCGCCGTCTCCAGTGGCAGCAGGTCGAGTGCACCGACGATCCGCACTCGCCATGGGGCGTCTGGCGCGCACAGCTCGTCGACGACATCGGCGATGATCTCCAGTAGCGGCTGCACCTGGTCCGGCGGCCGGTTGCGCAGGTTGTCCGGGGACAGCAACCAGAACGTGGCGATCTCAACACCGGCCTCACGGCACCACCCGAGCAGCTCGACCAGCTTGGCGCCACCCACCCGGTGGCCATCACTGACGTCGGCGAATCCGGCCTCCTTGGCCCAGCGCCGATTCCCGTCCATGATCACCGCAACGTGGCGAGGGCGGGTGGCAGTGCCGAGTTCGCGTAACAGCCTGCGCTCGTACACGGCGTAGACGAGGTCCGGCAGCCTCACAAGTCGGGAAGGTTACGCCGACACCGGAGGAGATGGCTGCCGGTCGCTGTACTGGGGCGGGCGGCGGCCAGCCAGCTCGGCGCCACCTGGCTCAGTGGACGAACTCCAGCCCTGATCCAGCTGTGGGTCTGTGCTGGAAGGCCGAACGCTGAGACGGCGCTCTATAGTTCTGGCCCGCGGGCACGCAGGTCGTCAACAGTGGCCATGGCCTGCTTGAGTTCATCGAGCCACTGCTGAGCGTGCTCGCCGACCAGACGTACCGCCCAGGCCAGCGCCTCCGACCGGGACCGCGCCACCCCGGCGTCGACGAGGGTGTCCAGCACGAGACGCTCAGGCTGCCGCAGCCGGGTCATCACCGGCACCGACAGCGTCGTGAAAAGTTCCTCAGTACCACCCAGCCGGGCACCCCAGGCCACCTTGCGCCTGTAACGGTGCTCGGCTTGCCGGGCGATCTCGATCCGCTCGTCGCGGGTGTCTTCCCGGAACCGGCTGATCCGACCCGCTTCGGCCGCGGCACGGCCTGCATCGTCGGTGAACTCCTCGCCCAGCGCCGGCAACTCGCCGACGACGACGATCTCCTCCCGATCCACGGTCACGTTGGCCTCACCGGTGAACCAGCCGTCCGGCAACCGCCCGGCGAACCAAGCCTTCGCATCGTCGGCCGGCGGTAGGTCCGCCTGCTGCCAGCCACCACGCCCTTGCCACCGCCCACCGGAGCGCATCCCATGCGGCCGTCCGCGTCCCACCATGGCGTCATCCTCTCGCTCGCACCACTGCAACTAGATTACACCATTACATGCGTTGCAGTTGGACAGATCACTTCTGCTGGCCGCGAACGGCAAACTGAGGGACCGCGTGGCCTGGCAGGCGTGCAAGGTCCTGCGCCTTGTGCTTCGGCGTACCAGTGACCACGACGCGCTGTGCTGTTGCCGAGTTCGCCAACCCGGGCTGTCCCGCGGCCGCCTGGGAGCTCTGCCGAACTCGGCGCACGTAGGGTTGGAACGAAGGGGCGGCGCGTGTAACGCCCTCGGGTTGGCCGAGATTGTCAACGGTGTGCAGCAGCTCGGAGGCCTAGACGATCCGCAGTGCTGCGTCCACCTGCTGCAGCTCGCCGTTGCGGTTATCCACCCCGAAGTTGATCCTCCAGTTCATCGGTGGAGGTCACTGGCCGATCACAGACGAACCCGCGACAGACGTAGGCCGCCGAGACGCCCATCACCAGGTCGCGCCCGGCAAGCATCGGGTCGTCGGCACCCGGTTCTCCGGCCAGCACGACGGCTCCCCCAGGCGCGGCCCACCGGGCCCGGGCCTCCAATGCCGCGCGGGCTTCGTCGCCGGCCGGGCCGATCACCGCCACCTGAATCGGTCCGTGCGCCAACGCCTCGGCGGTGGTCAACCAGTGTCCGGCAGCCTGCGGCACCTTGGCCGGCACGAGTCCGGCCCGCGCCACCGTGGCCTCGGCTGCCGAACGGTAGGCTTCCGAGCCGGTCAGCGCCGACGCGGTAACCAACGCAGCGGCCAGTGCAGAGGCCCCAGCCGGTGTCGCATTGTCGGTTGGGTTGGTGGGGCGGCGGAACAGCACCTCCGCATCGGCCGCGGTGTCGAACCAGGCACCGGCGTTATCCGGATCAGCGAAATATTTCTGGGCCAGCTCCAACACCGGTATCGCGGCGTCGAGCCAGTGACCCTCACCAGTAGCCTGGTACAGCGCAAGCAGGCCCTCGGCCAACCAGGCGTGGTCGGCCAGCACTCCGGCGGCCTCGCCCACCACGCCGTCGCGGGAGCTGCGCCGCAGCCGGCCGTCGACCAGGTGCGTGCCTAGCATCAGGTCTGCCG
>JALZCN010000693.1 GCA_030863045.1 Actinomycetota bacterium
CGGTACGACCACGGCGCCACTGGCGGAGCTGACCCGGCGCACCACGCTGGAACGTGCGGTTGTCGACCACCGGGCAGCCGGCCGGCATTGGCGCGGGGGCAGCGGTTGGCTCCCGCTTTGACTCCTACGTGGGTCCTGGGCGCGGTATCCGTCCACGATGCCTCCCGGCCCTCAGCTGACGGTTGCACCGAACAGCAGGCCCAGCAGGTAGGTCGCGGCGGCGGCACCGGCGCCGATCGCGAGTTGGCGCATCGCGCGGCGCACCGGCGGACTGCCGGACAGCACGCCGACGGTGGCGCCGGTGAGCATCAGTGCCAGCCCCACCAGCACCAAGGCCGTGGCGAGTGCCGCAGCGCCGGTGAGTCCGAAGAGGAACGGCAGCACGGGCACCGCGGCTCCCGACGCGAAGAAGGCGAAGCTGGACAGTGCCGCGCCGAGCGCAGTGCCCACCACCTCGTGCTGGTCGCCGTCGGCGGGTGGGACGGGTCTGGCGTCGGCAGGCTGCTCACGCAGCAGCGCTTCCGCGCGGCGCTGCGCTTCTGCAGCGGGAATTCCCCGCGCCCGGTACACCAGGGCGAGCTCGTTGGCGTTGACGTCGAGGTGGGGGACTACGTGCTGGGTCTTCGGGTCAGGGCTGGAGGCGGCCAGCAGCTCCCGTTGCGAGCGCACCGAGAGGTACTCCCCGGCTCCCATCGACAGCGCGCCTGACAGCAGTCCGGCCAAACCGGTGAGCAGCACCGTGGCCGGGCTCGCCCCGCCGCCGGTGACACCCACGATCAGGGCGAGGTTGCTGACCAGGCCGTCGTTCGCGCCGAAGACGGCAGCGCGGAAGGTGCCCGACACGCGTGCGCGGCCACGGGCGGCCAGCCCACGCACCACTTCCGCGTGGATGCGCTCGTCGGCCGCCATCGCCCGGGTCGCGTCGGAGTCGAACTCGTAAGGCGACCGGCTTTCCGCCTGCTGGGCCAGCGCCAGCACGAAGACCGAGCCGAACCGGCGGGCGAGCAACGCGAGCAGACGCATGCGGATCCGACCGCGGCGGGGCGGCACTACGTCGTCGCCCAGCAGGCGTTCCCAATGGGCGGCATGGCGGGCCTCGGCCTCGGCCAAGCCGAGCAGAACCTGGCGCTCCTCACCGGAGCGCCGGGCGGCGAGGTCGCGGTAGACCTTGGCCTCTGCACGCTCGTCGGCCAACCTCCGTTGCCGCCGGCGCACTGCGGCAGACCGAGCGTCGCGCAACGGCCAGCCCCATTTGCGCGTCTCGCCCACCCGTAAAGGATCCCGTATCGGCGGTTGATCAGTGGAATACGACGCGACCTATTCGGGTACCTCCGGTACCACCCACAGCCGGGAGGTAGGCGATGACCACCGCAAGTTACGTCGCGCCCGGTGCGGTGCGCAGCCTGATCCCGGCGAGGATCGACCGGTTGCCCTGGTCGCCATTCCATACCCGGATAGTGGTCGCGCTCGGGGTGGCGTGGATCCTCGACGGCCTCGAGATCACCGTGGCAAGCTCTATCGCAGCCGTGCTGAATACACCCGAGACGCTCAACCTTTCTGCCACGGCAATCGGGCTCCTTGCGACGGTGTACCTGGCCGGAGAAGTCGTCGGCGCGTTGCTGTTCGGCCAGATGTCGGACAGGTTGGGTCGCCGCAATCTGTTCCTGCTCACTCTGGGCATATACCTGTTCGGCAGCGGCCTGACAGCGTTGACCCTTGGCAACGGGACCGGCTGGCTCGTCTTCCTTTACGCTACCCGCTTCATCGCCGGCATGGGTATCGGCGGGGAGTACGCAGCGATCAACTCCGCGATCGACGAGTTGATCCCGGCCCGTTTCCGCGGTCGGGTCGACATCGCGGTCAACGGTACGTATTGGGCCGGCGCTGCCGTCGGCACGATTGGCACGTTCATCCTGCTGAATGTGATGGATCCCAGCATCGGCTGGCGCATCGGCTTCCTGCTGGGCCCGGTGCTGGGTTTGGTGATCCTGCTGGTGCGGCGTAACCTGCCGGAAAGCCCCCGGTGGCAGGTCATGAACGGTCGTGCGCAGGCTGCTGAGGACTCCATCTCCTACATCGAGCGCGAGGTGGAGCAGTCCGGAAAGACGCTGCCGCCGGTCAATCAGAACAAGGCGATCGAGCTGCGGCCGGCCGATAAGATCGGTTACCTCGCGCTGACTCGGGTGCTGTTCCGAGAATACCCGAGGCGGGCTGTGCTCGGCGCATCACTGATGATCAGCCAGTCATTCCTATACAACGCCATCTTCTTCACCTACACCCTGGTATTAGGGAAATTCTATGGCGTAGCGGCGACATCGACGCCGATATTCCTGCTCGCCTTCGCCGTGGGTAATCTCATCGGCCCATTGGCCATCGGACACTTCTTCGACACCATCGGCCGCAAGACCATGATCTCCGGTACATACATCATCTCCGGGGTCCTACTGGGGCTAAGCGCCTTCTTGTTCAACGCCGGATTGCTCACCGCGATCACCCAGACCATTGCCTGGTGCGTGATCTTCTTCTTTGCGTCAGCTGGCGCCAGCTCCGCATACCTGACGGTCAGCGAGATCTTCCCGCTTGAAGTGCGGGCAAAGGCGATCGCAGTATTCTTCGCCATCGCGCAGTGCTTCGGTGCGCTGGGTCCGGTCATCTACGGCGCGCTCATCGATGATGGCACGCAACCATTCAAGCTTTTCCTCGGCTACCTACTCGGTGCGGTAGTGATGATCGCCGGTGGACTCGTTGCTGCGGCCTTCGGGGTGGCCGCCGAACGCCGCTCTCTCGAAGACATCGCCGCGCCGCTGGCAGCGACCGGGCGGGGTCGCACGGGTACCACCCGAGCCGAAGGAGCGGGATCGCCGCTGTCTACCTGACGGGCCTCGGATGCTCGGAAGAACCTCAGACCAGCCACCACACCAGCGTCAGCACCACGACGATCGTCGCGGCTGTGAGCAGCAGGACCGCACACAGCATCCGTGCCGGATCCGACTCGCCGGGCCGCACACCCAAATCGCCGCCAGGGCCTGCGGTAAGCGCGCTGTTGCTTTCGATCCGCAGCCGCGTGACCTCGTTGCCGTCTCGGCCGGGAGTGAGTTGCCGGGTCATGGCATAGACGCTACGGAGCGCCTGGTTACCGCTCACTCCGCGGTCGGTTAGCCGAAGGTAAAAACCGATCCAGAGGTCGGATACACCCTCTCGGGTCCCTTCTTACGAGGGGAGTCGACGTTGAGTGGTTTTCAAGCCGGCGGTTACCCCCATTGGCAATACCTGTGCGCCGCTTCCGTACCCGTCGTTCGACAATAGGAGCCACATTGTTGCTGTCTGTAATCGTCACGCTACCCAGTCGTCCCCTAGCGGAGGAGGCTCCGACTGTCATCCTGCCCGCGCCGCGGTGCGCGTGGCTGGCGTTAGTCACCGCGGCCACGTCAGCTCACGGTGGTCCAGCTCACCGCGTGGATACGCGAACCGCCGCGGGGGGACAGTGGAAGACGTTCGGCAGACCGCGAGGCCATGGCCGCGGCGCAGCAGCGTGGGGCGCTGATCCGGTGGGCGGTGGCGACGGCATTGGCTCGGCGTTGCCATTGGGTGCGTTCGCGGCAACGCTGGGGGTTGTCGGTCCGGATCCGCTCGGCTGATGCGGCAAGCCAGTGCGGCGTTGCTGCCGGTGGGGGCCGAGCGGGTGTGATCGTCGGGGTCGACGAGCGCATCTGTTGGATGAAAGCCGCCGGGGGCGGTCCAACCGTCAGATCGCGCAGCGGTTGGTCGTGTCGGTCCGCACAGTCGAGGGTCATCAACCGCGCCTGCGCCAACTCGACGCTGGTGACCGCACCGAAACTCGCCGCCCTACTCGGCGGTGACTAACACCGCAACGCCAAGGACGTGACCGAGCTCGCGACTTGTCGGTGCGCGTGTCAGCCGACGGTAGTCAACGCCATGTCGGCGGGTATAGCTTTCGCGAGTTGATGCGGTCCTCCGGCCCATGTGGCGGAGACCGAAGAGGAGGACTGATGGTCGCGCCGGAGCCCGTCGAGGTCCACTTGCGAGAGCTGGACCGCACGGACGATCCCCACGGCGGGGCCGCTGCGTGGGCGCTGCTGGCAGTGGGCGTGGTTCTGGTTGCCAGCATCGTCCTGACCGTCATCTGGGTGGCTGGTGCCTGGTAACACATTTCGCCTTCGCCATCCCATCTTGAGTGTCGTGAACTCGACGTCACCGACTTCCCAGGAGCCCGTAACGTCGCTGGCGTCGAGTCATGACACCCAAGACAGTGCTGGTGCTCCGCTGATGCGGGAGGATTGCTTAGCAAGAGCCGGCACAGGAATGCCGGCGAATTCTCCTGTGGCGGCCGCTAGATCCAGATCACCGCAACGATGATGGCGGCAAGCAGGGCCACGCCCACTGCCAGCAGCGCCCACGCAGCGGCCCCGCCCCGAGGATCGTCCGAGCGGTCCAGGTCCGGCAAGCCGGCCTCGACGCGCTCCGGTTCGGTCATCAGTCCTCCTCGTCGGTCTCAAATCTACGCCGGGAAGGTCAAATCATAGTGAATACCGCGCCCATCATTAATGTCACCCTGAGCGGCTTGCTCGTTACTCGAGAATCCACCTTCTAGTGGCTGCCAGAATGGCATCTTCTCAGTGAACAAGGGGTTGCTTCCGCACATAATGAACAAGGGGTTGCACGCAAATCAAATGGTCATCCGGCCGGGACTGGATGGACGGTATCGGCGACCCAAGGCAGGAAGCCATCGAGGAATCGCTCAGTGGCCGGCATGAAGTAACCGCCGTAGTGACTGACCGGGTCCAGCGTGGAGACCACGACGGTGCCCGCTGTGGACACCTGGTCGACATAGAGGAGCGCTTCGCCACTGCTCAGTTCCACCAGCACCTGCGCGCCGTTCGGGGGTTCGAGTACCCCGTGGTAGTGCCACGTGCAGTCCCGCACTGTGAGCCGTTGAAACAGCGGGTGTTCCGGCGAAGCAAGGCGGACGCCGAGGTCGGCGCCTGGTTCCAGCCACCACCAGTAATTGGTCGGGCGGTGCTGCCAGCGCACGCCCGGCAGGAACTCCGGGATCGGTTCGCCACCGCTGAATGCGATCACCGTCCCACCGGCATCGAGCAGTTCCATGATCCGGTCGGCGGCGCGGTCGAGCAGGCCGCGATGCATGCGCTCCGGGATGAGCAGTCCCCGGTAGGCGGTCAGGTCGGTACCGGCCAGCTCGGGAAGGTAGACCAGTCCTCCGGTGAGGTGCTGGGCGTACTTCGGTTCGGTGAGCGTGCGATGGTGTTGAGCCGAGCCACCGTGGACGGCGGCCAGCCCGCACGGTCTGCTAGCGGCCGTAGCTCGGCGCTGAGCCGACTCCGCGACGGCCCAGTCGAGGAGTGCCTCACCGCACCAGCCCAGCAGGTCGGTGGTCGCCTGGACCACGATGGTGCCCGCAGTCGACACCCGGTCGAGATACGTCGACGGCTCGCCCCCGGACAGCCGGGTGAGTACCTCGGCGCCGGCCGGGAGCGGGTGGTGCCCGCGGGCGAAGAAGCCGGCGACCCCGCGCCGGAAGGTCAACTCATCGGGTCCCTTCCCGCGGAAGATGGGATGGTCCGCGACCTCCACGACGCGATAGGCGGCCAGCGACCGTTTCGTCAACGGGACGAAGGCCGACGCGCCAGGCAGCCAGTCCCGGTACAGGTGGCCACCGAACACCACCACGCCGCCGTCGTCGAGGTAGCTCCTGATGGTGTGACGCTTTGTGGCGAGATATTCCTGGTCGACGTTGGGGGTGATGATCAGCGCCTGGTACCGGGTGACATCAGTTGACCCGAGCGCGTAACAGTCGAGCCGGTCAACCCGGTCAGCCCACCCGCCGCCCTCGGGGTTGCGGATGTCCATGTCCAGCACAGCAATAGTCATTTTGCCGCCTCCGGCGTCGGGGTCCATTCGGCCGCCTGAGGCGTCGGGGTCTATTCTGCCG
>JALZCN010000705.1 GCA_030863045.1 Actinomycetota bacterium
GGGCAGAACCTGGGTCATGGGAGCTTGTCGCAGCCGCCCAACGAGGTGATCGCGACGCCTTCGGTCAGCTCTATGGCCGGTACGCGGGAGAGGTCTCGCGGTTCGTCCGCTCCCGTACCAGTGATCGTGGCCTGGCTGAGGACCTCACCAGTGAGACGTTCCTGCGGGCGCTGCGCCGGATTGACTCGGTGAGTGATCAAGGCCGGGATCCTGGGGCGTGGTTTACCACGATCGCCCGCAACCTGATAGCGGATCACCGCAAGTCCGGCCGCTATCGGCTGGAGCAGACCACCGCCGACGTGCCCGACTCGAATACCGACGCCGGCGGTGTCGAACAGGTAGTGATCGCCCGCGACAGGGCCGCGGAACTCAGGCGCTGTGTCGCCCAGCTGCCTCGTGATCAGCAGGAGTGCATCCGGTTGCGCTTCCTGCAAGGCCTGTCGCGGGCCGAGACGGCGGCCGAGATGGGCCGCACCGAGGGCGCGGTTGGGGCGCTGCAACACCGTGCGGTCGGACTACTGCGCGAAAAGCTGGCCGACAACTCCCGCGCAGCCCACCCGGCACCCGACGCGGCTGACCCGATGGTCCGCGCGCGACGAGCTGTCGCTGAGGTCCAGCAGCGCCGCGCCGCGCAGGACCGCCACACCGACGGTGCACACCGAGACCATCAGGTGGCCCGATGGCACGCCGATGATCAGGCGGCCGATCTCCAGCACCGTGAGCACGTCGACGGTCATGGCGCGCTGGTGCTAACCACCGATGGTGGTGGGGCATGACGAGGGAAATGGCAGCAGCGGCGGTGATGGTCTGGTTGATCGGCGCGATCGTCGGCTGGTGCGCCGGGTGGGCCGCACGGGGACAGCAGAACCGGTCCTGGCACCGCAACCTTGCAACCCAGCTGGCACAGGTGCGCGCCGAGCTAGCGGAGGCCCTTGACCAGCTCGATGACGCTCACGCCCAGCTCGACATGCGGCGGGAATCCCCGTTGACCCCTGCTGTGCACGTGCATGTGGCCACGCCACAGGGATGGGTCACGCCACCGCCCGTGCTCGTCAGCCCGGCTCGATTGCTGGACACAGCGCCGGCCCTGCAGGCGGAGGAGGCGCTGAGATGACGACGGCATTCAGGACGAGGGCTGCGACGACGCGGCCTGCTCGCGTACCGCAACGCTGCCTGATGCTCGGCCTTGGATTGGTCGGGCTGGGCTACGTCATGTACCTGATGCCGACCGAGACCCCAGGCCGGGTGTACTGGCCGTGGCTAATGGTCACCGGCGGTCTGATGCTGGTGGGCGCGGTCGCTGTATGGCGCCACCGGTGGGGAGGCTCGGCAGGGTTGGTGACCCGCTGGTCACGGCGGTCGCGTCGGCACCATGGGGTCGCGAGCCCGTGGGCGATTCTGCGGGTCTCCTCCGGCCTGGCTATGCGGCGTAAGGCCACCGTGTTGCGACCTAGCCTGCGCGAGTTGGGCTGGTGGCGGCTGTTCCTGTCCACCCGCGAAGTGGCGACCCCCCTGGCCCGGGTGGGGTTGTTGCGGGTGTGGTCCCCGATCGAGGACGTGACCCTCCGCATCGGAGGCCCGCGAACCGGGAAAACCGGCGAGTTGTGCGGGCGGATCCTAGATGCCCCAGGGGCGGTGATCGCCACCTCAACACGCACGGATCTGATCGAACTGACCGGCCCCTGCCGCTCGCGACATGGCCCCGTGCACGTATTCAACCCCTCCGGGGTCGCGGGGATGGCTTCCACGATCACCTTCGACCCGCTCTCGGGATGCAAGCAGCCGGCAACGGCGACCTCGCGGGCGGCGGATCTGCTGGCGGCAGTGTCCACGCCCGGACGGGACGGGGCGGATCGCGAATTCTGGGCCGGCCAGGCTCGCAGAGTGCTGGCATCGTTGATGCACGCCGCCGCCCTGGGCGACGCATCGATGCAGGATGTGTTGGCGTGGGTAGCCGATCCGGATGCTGCCGCAGCCGAGGTGCAGCGGTTCCTGCGCCGCTCGCCCCAACCGGCATATGAATCGGACGCGGTGCAGTTCCTAGGCACGAACGACCGCACCCGTACCTCGATCTGTTCCACGATCATGCCCGCATTGGGGTGGCTGACCGACGCCACCGCCGCTGCTGCCGCCGACAAGGGCGACTTCGATGTCACGGATCTCCTGGAGATGCGGGGCACGGTGTACATGTTGGGTGCCGAAGACGCCCAGGTGGCTCCTCTGGTGACGACCCTGACGGGGCATATTGCCCGGGAAGCCCGTCACATTGCCGCAGCCCAGCCGGGTGGGCGGTTGGATCCGCCGCTGACGTTGGCGTTGGACGAGGCCGCGCTGATCTGCCCGATTCCGCTGGATAACTGGACCGCGGACATGGGCGGCAGAGGGGTCACCATCCATATCGCGGCCCAGTCGCGGGCGCAACTGCGGCAACGCTGGGGCGACACCGGCGCCGCCGCGATCCTCAACAACGCCGCAACCCTGCTGATCTACGGCGGCACCCGGGACCCCGACGACCTCGCCGCGTACTCCACCCTCACCGGCGAACGGTATGAGGAAACCCCGACTTGGGACGACGACGGTGTCGTTCGGTCTTTGACGCGGCACCGGGTGCCGGTGCTGTCCCCGGCGCAGATCGCTCAGCTCCCCGCCCGCCATGTGGTGATCATCCGGCGGGGCATGGCGCCGGCGGTGGGCCGGGTGCGGATGGCGTGGAAACGCTCCGACGTCCGCGCCATGCGCCGCGCGATCGCCTGGGCAGACCGCACCGAGCGATGGGCCATGACATGGGAGCGGGTCCAGGACCGGGTGGTCGCGTGGATCGAAGTCACCGAAGTCCGTGGCGTCCCACTCGCGACCCGACTGGGCATCACCGTCCACCACGACGCGCTGCCCGGTGAGGGCGCTGAACCAGACGGGACCGAGGCATGACTCCCGACAACGCAAACACAACCCCCAACGGCAGCACGAATGGCAGCGCGTATGCCAGCGCAAGCGCGGTTGCGGGACTGGCCCGAGAGATCGAGGCGCTACGCCGCGACCTGCACCTGCTGCGCGAGGTACCCGCCCGGCTCGACGAGCTGGCCGAGCTGGTGGCGCAGCTAGCTGAGGCCACCGCCACCGCCACCGCAGCGGGCGCGGTCGGGGTGCCGTCGTGGTTGGACCTTCCCCCAGAGGTCGACGCCGCC
>JALZCN010000716.1 GCA_030863045.1 Actinomycetota bacterium
ACCGGAGACACTGCCGAGCAGGAAGCTGGTGGCCCACAGGCTGGTGGACCGGCCCCGCAACGCCGGCGGGGTGAGCCGGATCAATAGCCCGACCGCCGACACGGTGAACATTGTCGACCCGATACCCCCGAGCGCCCGCAGCACCAGCAACTGCCAGTACCCAGCGGCGAACGCGCAGGCTCCGGTCGACAGACCGACCACGATGATGCCCCAGATGTACACCGGACGTTCGCCGAGTGCCGACACCAGCTTGCCGCTGACCGGGGCGAACGCCAGTCGCATGAACGCGAACGCACTGATCACGATCGAGGCTGCCGTGACGCTGACGTCGAAGCTGCGGGCAAAGGTCGGTATTGCGGGCGCGACGATGCCGAAACCGACCGCGATCACGAAACTGACGGCGACGAGCACCCAGACCTCGCCGGGCAGCCGGGGCGGGATCTGTGCAGCGCCGGTGGACGTCGGTTGCGGCCCCGAGTGCACGGCAGCACCCACCCTCGATCTTGTCAGTTCTCATGCCTTTTCACGGCACGCCACGTCTGCTCAACCGGGAGTACGTGTCAGGACATTCCCGCTGCTAGCTCGAACCGATGAAGCTGCGTTGCGCGTTGAACGTTCAGATCGAGGATCGTGGCAGGGGTCACGCCGCGCCCTTCGACCCAGAGCGGATCGCGGCGCCGGACTGAGGTACCACGGGAACCGGCGCGGTGGGGTAAAGCAGTACCCGCACGGTGGCGTCATCGCCATTGAAACACACGCGGGTGACCTCCACGTCGATGTACCCGTCGTCACCCAGGGCGGCGTTCATGCGCACGAACTGGTCGTTGACTCGATACAGCCCGCACAATGTCGAGGTCACGAGTTCAGCAACTAACCGAACGCCCAGCCCGGCATCCGCTGGTTCATCGGACTTCTGTGCCTCGGTCGGCGCTGAATGGGTGGTCATGGGGCGATTCTCCTTGGCGCTGAGAAGGCTACTGAGGGATTCGCAGCGATTGCCCTACCCGGATCAGATCCGGATCGGAGATGCTGTCCCGGTTGGCCTCGAACACCCGCGGCCAGCCGCCGGGTACTTGATGACTGGCCGCGATCGACCAGAGGGTGTCGCCCGGCACCACGGTGTAGAGCAGCATCGAGCCGATCGAGGCCGGTGGGGCGCTGGGTGTAACGGGGGTTGTCGGCCTCACCGGGGCGGAGCGGATGCCGTCCTTGGCATGTTTTCCACACACCGGCCATGCATCAATGCCTTGAGACGCCAGAACCCGCTCGGCGATGGCGATCTGCTCTTCCCGAGTGGCATTAGCAGGGTTGCCCACGCCTCCGTGAGAGCGCCACGTCGAAAGCGAGAACTGTAGTCCACCGTAGTAGCCGTTGCCGGTGTTGATAGCCCAGTTCCCGCCGGACTCGCATCGTGCGATCGCATCCCAGTTCACTGACGGCGCGGCGGCTGCGGTGTCGGTGAGTAGGCCACCGGCGGCCACTGGGACACAAGCTGCGGCGACGACACCGGGTAGGCGGCGTGGGGTGGGAGCTCGGTGCTTACCTCGGGACACGTGGGCTCGGTTTCCCGGCCACCTGAAAGGTCGCCGAAGGAAGGGTGTAGGTTCCGCAAACATTTCCTCACCCGGGTGCACAGCATCGGAAGCCGTCAGTCCTCTTCCAGCGCCAAACGGTCATTCTGAACCGATGTTCGGCCACTTATTGTGATACTGTTCAGAAACGTGTCATCACCTGTCAACCAGCTATTGTTTGCCAGTCAACGCTCTGGCCGGGAACACGTTCCTTGCCTCGATCACAGCGGCCACTCGCCTGCAACGAGGTATGAACGACGATCACGGGGTGTCACGGTCGGCCCGGAGCGTCTCAGCCGGCTCGGCCAAGCCGGCGCATCCACCGGTTCGGGTCTCGGCCACCAACCAGGACAGGTACTCCGCGCTGCCACCGGTGATCGGCGTTGCGATGATCTCAGGTACGTCATAGCTGTGGTTCGCCTTGATGTGTGCAGTCAGGGCGGCGACTCGATCGGTGGTTGTCTTGATCTCCAGCCGCCACTCCTGCCCGGTCTGCACCTCGCCTTCCCAGCGGAACACACTGGTGATCGGCCCAACAATCTGTGCACACGCACCGAGCTTGGCTTCGATTACTCCAGCGGCAAGGGCGCGAGCGGCTTGTTCGTCGGCAGTGGTCGACGCAACGATGACGTGATCAGCCAGCATGTACAGGATCGTACGAGCTGCGCTCTGCCCTCCAATAGGTTCCACGTGGCGCTTGCACCGCGGGCGGAAACTTCGGCGGGATCGAGTTCATGGCACCGGTTACCGCCGACTTGATCACCAAGGCTAAGCTCCCGGCATGAGCCTTGTGGATACGGAACGGAACAGGGCGGCCGTGCACGAAGCCGGGCACGCGCTCGTTGCTGCCTCACGTGGCCTCGACGTGGCGGTCATCGAGCTGCATGGTAACGACGGCGCGGGCGGTATGCTTCTCCGTGGAACGCCATCAGCCCTTGACCGGATATGGATTTTGTATGGAGGACCGTTTGCAGAAAAAGTGGTGTTTGGAAGGTGGTTACCAATTGTCATGCCGCCCGAAGAGGATGAGTTACTGTTAGCGCATAGTTTATGTCGGCAGATGGGCATTAGCAATACTATCGGTATCATGGACCGGGTGGAAGCATATCTCCGAGAACAGCGGATCCAGCTTGAGCTTGCTGCAAACCGACTGTTGGATGCCAATATGCTGCAGGGTGCTGAGCTGGACAATCTACTTCGGCAAGACGTCCTGAGCTAGACGAGCTTCACCCGCTGCCGCTGGCCTGCTTGATCTCCTCCGCAGCGCGGGACCCGCGAGAGACTCGAACCAGAGCCGAAGATAACCGCACCAAATCGCGGGGCGAGTTGACCAGTCCCGACAGATCATCAGCGTTCGAGGGCAGGCCGACCCTTTTGGTTCCTTGTGTTACCCGCATGTCTAAGTATGGTGCGACATCCGGCCACACCGCCCGCACCTCTCGGAGAAAGATGTCCGCACCTACCGGTCCCATGCCCTTGAACTCGGTGAGCAGCTCACGGATTTGTTTCGGGTCGCCACTCACATCGTCCCGGAGCTTGCGTAGGTTACCGTTCCAACGGTCCAGCAGCTGTACGGCGGCGTCGCCGAGCATGGTGGAGGTCCGCTCGTCATACCGGCGGTAACCCGCCCTGCCAAGCGCGTCCACCCTGTCCTGCCAGCTTGCCTTGCGCATCCGCTGCGGTGTCCGGTACCCCGCGGCAAATAGTTCCTTGGCTGCCGCTATCGCGATATCCGCGGAGATCCGGGCGCTCAACAAGGTGGCGAGGACCAGCAACTGGTACAGCGGCGACGGCTTATCGGCCAGCCGGATGCCGGCCAGCTCCGCCGACGTTTGACCGAAGCGGTCCAGTAACTCTTTCACAACGGACGTGTGACTGGTGGCCATCGGGAAGGTAGTACCCGGCAGCGCGCCGCCTTACCCCTGCCGACCTCCACAGCGATCAGCCAGGACCGTCGGGATTGTGGCAGGGGGCTTGGCGCAGCACCCGTCCGTACGGGTCTAGGCGTTCGCGGCCGGGTAGCCGGAAAGCCAGATCGACCGGGCCGAGACGACGATCATCGACGTCCCGGCCGGGGCGGAGGGTGTGGGCGCCGCCGGAGTGAACGTCGAACAGGTGGCCGCTCTCAATTCGGATCTCATCCTGGCCATCGGCGACTTCGGACTCGAATCGACTATCCCAAATTGTCCCAGATCGCGCCCACCGTCGGCTACGCGGCCGAGTGGGGCAAGCAGAGCTGGCGAGAACAGACCATGGTCGGTGTGCGAGCGCTCGGGCTAAGAGGAGCGCGGCCGGCAGGTCGTGGCCGAGACCGAGGCGGCTATCCGAGCGGTACGGGACGCGAATCCCGGCCTGGTCGGCGAGGCGGTCACGTACTCTTACGCGTACGAACCTGGCAAAATCGTGACCCTCAAGTCGGATCAGACCCCAGCGTCAAGCTCCTGCAGGAACTGGGGATGCGACTGCCGACGTCGGTCCGCAAGTTACCGGACATCGCTCCTGGCAACCTAGGCAGAAATCTGAACTTTGAGAACATGTTGGTGCTCGACGCCGACATCGTCTTCATGCTGTACGCCACCGACGAACTGCAGCGCCAGGTCGAGGGACTCGAGCTCTTCCGCAACCTCCGGGGGGTGCGCGAGCAGCGGTACATCATGATCGATCTCATCACCGCTACCGCGCTGCGGACTCCGTCGGTACTGAGCTCAGACACCGCTTAACGCGACAGTCGTTGCTTGAGTGCCCGAATACGCCCGACCGACTCGTCGATCCGGGCTTCGCTGATGGTGCCGTTTTCCACCATTTCAGCGATGATCTTGATCGCTCTCGGCGCGATGTCGGGCTCGTAAGCCCGAGGATTGTTGTTGGCGAACGTGATGACGTCAACGCCCGCCACGATAGCCTGGCGCAGCGCCGTCTCCAGGTCGTAGTGCTCAGCGATGGCGTCCATTTGCATATCATCGGCGACGACCACGCCGCTGAAGCCGAGCCGCTGGCGAAGCAGTCCTGTGATGGTCGAGGGCGACAGCGTGGCCGGCCATTCGGGGTCAAGGTTGCGGTTGAAGACATGGGCCGTCATCACCATGTCGACCAGGCCGTCGCCGATCAGCGCGCGGTAGGGATCGAGCTCTGTCTCCGACCAGGTGTCGCTGACATCGACGAAACCGCGGTGCGAGTCAGCAGCCGCACTGCCGTGCCCGGGAAAATGCTTGACGGCAGTGACCACACTCCGCTCGTGAAGGCCCTCAATGACTGCGCGGGCATGCTCGATCACCACCTGAGCGTCCACGGAAAAGCTCCGCCCGAGGGCTCCGATCGCTGGGCTCTCGGGGTTCACGTCGAGGTCGACGACGGGCGCCAGGTTGACATTGATACCCAGCTCGCTAAGCGTGCGAGCGGTCTGATCGGCCTGCTCACGGGTGGCTCTCACCCCGCGTTGTGCTAGTTCACGCTGCGATAGCGTGGGCCGAAACCCGTACTCCTCCTTGAGCCGCGTCACGCGGCCACCTTCCTCGTCGGCGGCCACGAGCAGCGCACCGCCAGCTGCCTGCTGAAGGCCAGTGACCAATGCCTGTACCTGATCAAATGAACGGATGTTGCGCACGGATTCACCGGTGAGCACATCGACGTCGAACAGAACGACACCGCCGATTTGTCCCGCCCTTATCTGCTCGATGACGGGGGCCGCGTCATCCGCGCTCATGCCCCGAAACCCGACGAGGATCATCTGACCGATCTTGCGTTCGAGCGCTTCCCGTTCGTCCGATGACCTCTCGTGGCTGAGCGGGGTGCCGCCCCCACCGCCAGCAGCCGGCCCAGCAAGGCAGCCGGCAAGTCCCAGCAGCACCACCATCTCCGCCAGCCTGCGCACCCACCCGCAACGGACATCACCAACCACGTAAGCTCTCCGATCTTGATCGCACTGGATGGTTGATCGGGCCTGCACCGGCTAGTGCCTGCTGCGATCCGTGTGTGCCCGGGTTCGCCCGAACTACTGCATCAAGGCTCCGACATCGTCCCCGTCTCCGGCGCCCGCCACGCCGGGCGGCTGGAAAGTAGCAGCAACGCGTAGACCTATGAAGCATGTGCCCGCCGGCAGCGTCACGTAACTCGCAGGGGCTAGACGCCGAGCAGCGATCCACCGGTGGCATCGATGCACTGGCCGGTGACCCAACGGGCGTCGTCCGAGGCCACAAAAGCCACGACGTCGGCGATATCCGCCGGCTGGCCAACCCGGTCGAACACCGAGTAGCCGGCTATCTGTGCCGCCATCTCTGGACTGCTGTGCAGCCACCCTGCGGTGACGTGGTCTCGACGATGCCCGGAACGACCGCGTTCACGGTGATGCCTCGATGGCCGAGGGCCTGAGCGAGGGTAAGCGTAAACGTGTTCAGCGCGCCCTTGGTCATCGAGTACGCGATGGTCTGCGGGGACGCGACGCGGGTGACACCAGATGAGATGTTGACGATCCGGCCGCCGCGGCGACAAGAAGACCTTGTTCGCCGAGGTTGTCGATGCCTACGGGCGGCAGCACGGAGCGTTCGCCTGGCGGGCGCTGGAAGAGGAGCCGATCACCCGGGCTGGGTGTCAGCCGGTTGCTTCGCGAAGCTGCCGAGGTCTATACCGACCCGGCGTACCCGCGGGGTTGTCTGATCATCAGCGCCGCCACCAACTGCACCCAGCAGTCCGCCGACATCCAGGCCACGCTCCGCAGACACCGCAACGCCAACGTTGCCGGCCTGGAACGGCGGATCACCGCCGACGTCGAGGCCGGCGCACTGCCCGCCGACACGGACGCCCGTGTGCTGGCTGTGTTCACCGCCGCAGTGGTGCAGGGCATGTCACAGCAAGCGCGCGACGGCGCAAGCCGCGACGAGCTGCGCGCGGTCGCCGAAGCCGCAATGCGCGCCTGGCCAGGCCTGGGTAGCCCACCCGACCCGGCTGAGGCCGGCGCCCAGTCCTCGTCCCATAGCCGCGAGTAGTGCGCGGCAGCCATGCTGTGCCGGGAGTCGCTGCGGGGCAGCAATCCGCCCAACCGCCCGAATACCTCCAGGCCGTCCGCCCGTGAGCGCCCTGCCGAACGACCACAGCGGTCCGCGCTGCGTTACCGACGCCGGACTGATTCGAGAAGTCGCCATGGGGGTACTCGGTACCCCCATAATCGAGGAGAGATAGCGAGGCTGGACGGACATGGGTACCGCTGACAAGGCCAAGGGCAAGATGAAAGAGGCGCTCGGGAGCGTCACCGGTAGCGATCACCTCCGCAAAGAAGGCCAGGCACAGCAGCACAAGGGACACCACGAGAAGAAGGCGGCCGAGGCACGCGCGGTGGCCGAGAAGCACGAGCGCGAGGCCGAACTTTTTGAGGAGGAGGAGCGGAGACGTCAGGGCATCTGACGCGACCTTTTCCATGGTGCGACTGCCGGGCTCCTTCTCGGCATGACAGTGCGGCTGTGTCTCGGAGACGGTGACCGCGGAGCTCCCTCACCGGTTGCCTCGACTCTGTCGCTGTAAATTGTCGCGCAACATCCTCACGGCCGGGCCTCGAGCACGATGTTGAACGGTGTCTCGGCGGCCTTGCGCAGCCGGGTAAACCCGGCGGTGCGGATCAATTCGTTGAGCCGGGCGAAGCCGGCCTGCGCGCCCAGCGCCGTCCGTCCCTCCTGGGCCAGGGAAGCCGGAGTGCAGACCATCGTCGAGACCCCGTAGTAGAGCCGACCCACCGGGTTGAGGTTTTCCTCGACGCGTTCGCCGGCGAATGGCTCCACGATCATCCACGTGCCGTCCGGGGCCAGTGATTCCAGTACGTGCCGGGCCGCGGCGAGGGGGTCACCCATGTCGTGCAGGCAGTCGAAGTAAGCGACCAGGTCGTAGGTGCCCTGGTAGCCGGCGGCGGTAGCGACCTCGAACCGCACCCGGTCGGTCACCCCGGCCTGCGCAGCGCGACGCCGCGCCGCCTCGACAGAAGCCTCGTGGTAGTCGTAGCCGACGAACGTCGATGCCGGGTAGGCCTGCGCCATGAGGATGGTCGAGGCTCCGTGCCCGCAGCCCACGTCAGCGACCCGGACACCGGCGTGCAGTTTGGCCTCCACCCCATCCAGGGCAGGGATCCACTCAGAAACCAGGTTAGCCTGGTAACCGGAGCGGAAGAACCGCTCGGTGCCCTCGAACAGCCCATGGCCGTGTTCATGCCAGCCCACACCCTCGCCGGTGCGGAAACCCTCGGCGATCCGCGGTGTGATCCCGAATACCGACACCGCAGCCTGGAACATCCCAGCCAGGTAGCAGGGGCTGGTCCTGTCGGCAAGTACGTAAGCCTGCTCCGGCGGCAACTCGTAGGTGCTCGCGGCGGCGTCGTAGTGCAGGAAACCGCTGGCGGATTGCGCGTTGGCCCACTCGCGTACGTAGCGCTCGGCAGTGCCGGTGCGGGCGGCCAGCTCGGTCGAGGACAGCGGGCCGTGCTCGGCCAGCGCGTCGTAGAGACCCAGCTGGTCTCCGATGCCGGTGAGCACGGTGTTGTAGGCCGCGCCGACCTCGTTCACCACCTGCCCGAGAAAGGCCTCGAGCTTGGCCTCGTCGATTCTCGTCGTCGACAGCTCGGTGGTAGTCATGGCAGCACCCTCCTAGATTCCCACTCGGATGAGGTACCGATGACGTTAAAAACCGCCCGTCAGGCAATCGTCAGAGCAGCGTCAGGACCGTCCTGCTCGCCGTCACAGATACGACAAGGATGACCGGGCTGTCCGCCCTGGAGCCCACCTGACCCCTCACCCGGCTGTTCGCCCGAAACCGTGGACACCGAAGCGGCGCTACCGCGACTATGGGGTTCATGTTCTGGGCCCGACTTTTCGGCCCGCTTGCGATCGAGGTCGACGGTCGGGCCGTCCCGCCGATCGCGGGGTTGAAGCCGCGGTCGGTACTGGCCTGGCTGCTCCTGCACCCAGGGCCGCATTCCCGCGTCAGGCTGGCCTCGCTGTTCTGGGGCGAGGTGCTTGACATCAGCGCGCGGGCCTCGCTGCGCAACACGCTCTGGACTATCCGATCGGCGTTGGAGGCCGCCGGTGGGTCCGCATACCTGGAGGCCGACCGCGACAGCGTGGGGATTTCCACCCGGCTGCCTCGCAGGATCGACACCGAAGAGTTCGACCGCCTCGCCGGGCTCACCGATCCCGGCGCCCTGCATGAGGCGTTCGCCCTCGCCGAAGCGCCGCTGCTAGCCGACCTCGCCGACGACTGGGTGCTCCGGGCCCGTGACGAATACCGGGAACGGGTCGCCGAGGTCGCGCTACGACTCGCCGCTGCCCGCGAGAACGCCGGAGACCCGCGTGACGCGGTCGCCTGGAC
>JALZCN010000720.1 GCA_030863045.1 Actinomycetota bacterium
GTGCTGGGTGGGTGGCCGGACCGGGCCCGTGACGTCGCGGTGGCTTTTGTCATCGGCGTGGTCACCCTGGCCGGTACCCGTTTCGCCGCCCTTGACCAGCCGGATGCGCGGCCGCTCGACACGCTCGGCATAGCGCTGCTGGCCGTCGGGCCCGCTGCGCTGCTCCTGCGGCGGCGATGGCCGGTGGCGGTCCTGGCCGTCGCGGCCACGGCGATGGTGCCTTACCGCGGCCTCGAATACCCGCTCGGGCCGATCTACCTGGCCAGTATCGTGGCGCTTGTCACCGCCGTCGCCCGCGGCCACCGGTGGCCCTCGGTCGCGGTCGTCGCCGCCGGTGGGCTGGCCTCGATCGGCTGGTATGCGCTGAACAACCCGGGCGAGCCGCTGCCGTGGGTCGGCATCGCCGCGGTCACCGCCTGGCTAGCGGCGTTGATCGCCGCCGGGGAGCTGTGGCGAGCCCGAAAACAGCGCCTGGCCCAAGATCGCGCCACCCGCGCCGAGATCGCTCGCCGCCAGGTCAGCGACGAGCGCCTGCGCATCGCCCAGGAGCTGCACGACCTGCTCGGTCACCACGTCTCTCTGATCAACATCCAAGCCGGGGTGGCCCTGCATCTGATGGACGGCAATCCCGAGCAGGCCCGCACCGCGCTGACCGCGATCAAACAATCCAGCCGCGACCTGCTCCGCGAGATGCGCACCACCCTCGGCGTGCTGCGCGGCGTCGACGAACCCCCGCCGCATCAGCCGGTGGCCGGTCTCGCCCAACTTGAGGAGCTCGTCGCCCAGACCCGGGACGCCGGCTTGCCGGTCGAGGTGGACGTGCGCGGCACCGCCCGCGAGCTGCCCGCCGCGGTCGACCTGGCAGCCTACCGAATCGTCCAGGAAGCGCTTACCAACGCCCGCAAACACGCCGGCCCCGCCCATGTCACGGTCCGTGTCGGCTATGACGAGGACACAGTCAGCGTCGGTATCGACGACGACGGTGTCGGGCCTACCGGCGGCCTCGATGGCGGCAACGGGCTGGCCGGGATGCGCGAACGCGCCACCGCCCTGGGCGGCATCCTGCACGCCGGGCCCCGCTCCGGCGGCGGATTCTCCGTACATGCGGTTCTGCCCCTCCAGGGAGCGACCCAGTGATCCGCGTCGTGCTGGCCGACGACCAGAGCCTGGTCCGCGCCGGGTTCCGCGCCCTGCTCGACGCCGAACCCGACATCGCGGTCGTCGCTGAGGTCGCCAACGGTCACGACGCCGTCCGGATCACCCGCGACGCCGTGCCCGACATCGTGCTCATGGACATCCGGATGCCTGGACGCGACGGGCTGGCCGCCACCCGTGACATCGTCGCCGACCCGGCCCTGTCCAGCGTCCGGGTCATCGTGCTGACCACCTTCGCTGAGGACGCCTACATCTTCGAAGCCATCCGCTCCGGCGCGAGCGGATTCCTGGTCAAAGACACCGAACCCGCCGAGCTCATCCATGCTCTGCGCGTGGTGCACGGCGGCGAAGCACTGCTGTCTCCCACTGTCACCCGCCGGCTCATCGAGGAGTTCGCCGCCCGCGCGAAACCGCCCACACCCGACGCCCAACGGGTTGCCATGCTCCGCGCGCTGACCGATCGCGAACGCGAGGTCGTCACCCTCGTCGCCGCCGGACTCACCAATGAGGAGATCGCCACCCAACTCTTCGTCAGCCCTGCCACCGCCAAGACCCACGTCAGCCGCGCCATGATCAAAGTTGACGCCCGGGACCGCGCACAACTCGTCGTTCTGGCCTATGAAACCGGCCTGGTCAGCCCAGGCTGGGCCCGATAAGACGGACCGGCGCAGACCAAGCCGTACGGTCCTCGGTGCGAATACCGCTCAACGGGGGGCGGTCGGCCACAATAGACTCGACCGTGGGACGGATGTCAAAGCTGGTCCACAGCTTGGTGATCTCCAAGGGCCGGGCGACGGCTCGGTGGTCAGCGCCAGTGAGGTACAGCTGGACACCCCAACGAGTAGCGGCCTGCTTCGCGGTGAGCAGGCTCGTCAGCGCCGCCGCACCGAGGAAGGTGACCTCGTTGAGGTCGACCACCAGGCGGTCAGGGCTTCCCTCGATGTGCCTCTGCAGGTGGAGATCCAGCACCCCCGTGGTCAGCAAGTCCAGCTCGCCCCTGACTCGAACGACGCAGACACCCGGCGCTGGCTCGTCGATCACAAAGCTGATGAATCCGTCGGCGCTGTTTACAACTGAACCAGCGGCGAGGGTGATACCGGCACCGTCCCGGTCTGTGCGTGTTGTGTCGTGCGAACCCACCGCCGCGTCCCTCCTCGAGTCTGATCAGACAAGGAGCGAAAGAACCGGCGCACCAGCGGCGATCACGTCGCCACCACGGGTCCACCTGCAATGTCCGTAGGAGTCAGCCACAGACGGCTTCCACGCTCCAACGGGGCTACCTGCCGAACCCGCGCCCACATCAGCCTACCTGCAAGAAACCGGGTTTGGCAGCATCCGGCCAGGCGACCTCGAAACAAATGCGTCGCATCCTGTCGACGGGGCACACGGCGCCCTCGGGTTGCGGGTACTCTGAGGGATCGGTCGAAGGCACCTCGAGTGCGCCTAACCATGTGACGTTCCGTCTTCGATGCGTGGCTCGCCACGGGGAACCTGGGCTCCCCGGAAAGCCGATACGTCCCCGATGACGAACGAGCCGTTCGCGGCGTCCCCTGAGCAGCTCAGGGCGCTGCAGGAGTTGGTACTGTCGACCAACACTCTCCAGGAGTTCCTCGGCCATGTCGCCGGGCAGGCCGCAGGCATCGGTCCCGAATTATCCTGCGGGATCACCGTGAGCGGTGACCCACGACGCCCCCTGACCGTGGGTAGCAGCGACGCGACCGCGGCGCAATTCGACGAAACGCAATACAGCCATGGCGAGGGGCCCTGCTTGGAAGCGATGCACACCGGCAAAGTCATCGAGGTCAACGACGCGACCAACGAGACTCGCTGGAGCGCGTATATCGCCAACGCCATCGACCAGGGCCTGGGCGCATCCCTGTCCACACCGATCACCGCGAACGGTGCCGACATCGGCGTAATCAACCTCTACGCCATGAGACCGCGGACCTTCACTGCCGAGGAGCGTGCCCGCGCCCAAACTTTCGCCGGCCAAGCCGCCGCCGCGATTGCGGTCGCCACCCGGCTTGCGCACCACACCCGGCTCGCTGACGAGCTGCGCACCGCCATGGCCTCCCGCGCCACCATTGACCAGGCGCTGGGCATCCTCATGGGCGAACGGCGCTGCACCGCGGACGAGGCCTTCGCAGTACTCCGCAAGATGTCCCAAGACACCAACACGAAGCTCCGTGATGTGGCCACCGCACTCATCACCCGGACCACCGGACAACCACCACGAGCAGCACCACCGCTCAACTAGGGGCCTTTTGTCGGGCAGTCGAGGCCCAGCTCTAAGGCGTAGCGCGTGGTACTGATCAGCTGAACGTTTCCAGTAGCGCTCCAGGTGGCGCCGGTCACTGCGGCGACCACAACGGCGAGGAACGCTACATCCGCTGCGCTGGACCGGCCGGCTGAGCTGGGTATCGGTGGCGAATCCGCGCAGCCGACATGGTGGCCATCAGCAGGGGCGCGCGCCTGACCGGCTCGTGGCCTGTGCCCGAATAGTGGCGGCGATGGACGCTGCGCCAACCCACTTCACCCGCACGCACCTGACCCTGGAGAACGCGATGGACGAGACCACCTGGCCGCAGACGGCGGAAACCGTGCGCGCCGCCTACGCCGACGGCGACGTCGCTGGACTTGCCCCGCTGCTCGCACCCGACGTGCGCTGGCACGGCGCCGGCCCCGGTGGCTGCCATTCGGCCGTGGAGGTGCTCGCGTGGATCACCGACCGGGCAGGCAAGGGCGTCTCGTTCCGGCTCCACGGCCTGCGCCGGATGGCCCGCGCGTGCTGCTACACGTCGGGATGGAGCCCGGCGGCCAGGACGTCCACCAGACCTGAGCCTGGGCGCCGCAGGCCGCATCACCCGGCTGCTTGACTACCAGGACTCCGCGGCCGCCGAGCGCGACCTCGCCGCACCGACCGCAGGTCCGGCGGGCCGCATCGGACGCCTCGTGCCGTTCATCCAGGTCCAGGATCTGGCGGCGTCGGTCGCGTCCTACCGGCTGCTGAGCTTCACCGTCACCGAGGACTACCGGCCCCCCACGGCCGTGCGGTGTGGGCCGCGCTGCGCAGCGACGACGCCGAACTCATGCTCGCCGAGACCGAGGAGCCCGTCGACGCGGCCCGGCAGGGTGTTCTGTTCTACCTCTTCAGCTCCGATCTGCCGGGCCTACGAGCGCACCTGCGCGCCAACGGCGCCATGCCCAGCGAGATTGGCGACGGCTCCCTGGCCCACGCGAGGAAATGGGGGTGGACGACCCCGACGGCTACTGCCTCATGATCGCTCAACGTGAGAGCTGACCCAACTCCATGAGGCGCATGAGGCGCTGCGACGCGGGTGAATACCACGGTGATCGCCCTCACCTACCCCGTAGCCACCTTGTTTCCTTGATGGCGACGGTTGACAGAACTCAGAAGGGCGGGGGTTCTTCCGGGTCCGGATGTCGGGATTGTGGTGACCGGTTCGGGGTCGGTCAGGGGTGGTGGTTGGGAGTGGTAGACATGCCCGCTGGGGGTGATCCAGGCGGTGCAGCCGTCCGGG
>JALZCN010000015.1 GCA_030863045.1 Actinomycetota bacterium
TGAAGGATGGCGGTAGGATGGTGGGTTCCGATGCGCCGTTCCCCTCTATTGGTAGAGGTGCGTCGTGGAGGGTCAGCGCCTCCCGAGCTCGCGCCCGAACGCGGACGGTTCACCCACGCGGCAGCGCGTACCCGCGGGGATACCTCCGATGAACCTTGCTACAGCGTTTCCTCCGAGCGATCGAGCAGCGGATGGCCAGCACGCCGGTGACGTCGAGCAGCCGTTGTTAACCTCCGGCTCGCCCGCAGCGATGAACAGATTGCCGAGGGGAAACCGGGCGAACGGGCAATTCGCTGGCCGGGAAGGCGAGTGGAGTCATGTGGACCAAAGCAGTACTCGTGCTCGCGTTCGTCGCCGTGGTGGTGCCAATGGCGCTGCTGCTGGGTGTCCAACTCGGGTTTGCGTGGGCGCAGCATGCGGTGCTGCCGTGAGTTCCTCCACCGCCTCGCAAGGCTGTTGCCGATTTGCTCCGTGAACTCGACACCCATCGACGTGGCCTGGCCGTGCGCATGTCAGTCGCGTCGAGTTCATGGCGTGGCCGCCAATTAGGCAACAGCCACTGGCTGGAGAAGTGGTCGATGGGCAGTTCTTGCCCGAATTCGGGCAGAGTGTTGGTGGTCGTCGGCCCGTCAGGGCACTATTGGCCCCGTGTCGGCCGGCTCCTACGACGATCTCGTCGACCACCTCACGCGCAGCACCCCCTTGAGCCCGAGTGAGGTGTGCCGGGTCGTGGCTGATGTCCTGGGCTACTTTGCCGAGCAGGTGCCGGATTTCGTCCGGCGCCGGCACGCGGAGCTGAAGCAGCAGGGGCTCACGAACGAGCACATCTACGCGAAGGTGAATGCCGAGCTGGCGACGTGGCGGTTTGCGCCGCCGCCGCTGTCCGCCCGCCAGCTGCGTCGCATCGTGTCCGGCTGAGAGGAGTGTGTATGTGCGGCATCGTCGGCTATGTGGGTGCGCAGGACGCCGCCCCCAGCCTGGTCGAAGGGCTCAGTCGTCTCGAGTATCGCGGTTATGACTCCGCAGGGCTCGCGGTGTGCACCAAGGCCGGGCTCAAGGTCCGCAAGGTCAGCGGACGGGTTGCGGATCTGGTAGCGGCCCTGCCCACGCGGTTCAAGGGCTCGCCCGGTATCGGGCACACCCGTTGGGCCACCCACGGTGAGCCGAGCCAGGAGAACGCCCACCCCCACACGGACATGGCCGGCCGCATCGCAGTGGTGCACAACGGCGTCATCGAGAACGCCGAGGAGTTACGGGCCAAGCTGACCGCCGACGGGGTCGAGTTCCGTTCGCAGACGGACACTGAGACTGTCGCGCACCTCATCGCGGCGGTCTTCGCCGCTGGCGCGTTGGATCTCGAGCAGGCCGTCCGGCAGGCGCTGCACAAGGTGGTCGGTACCTACGGGCTCGCCGTACTCGACGCCGAGCACCCCGACCGGATCGTCGTCGCCCGTAACGGCAGCCCGGTGCTGCTGGGTGTCGGGGAGAAGGAGATGTTCGTCGCCTCCGACGTTGCCGCACTGATCGGGCACACCCGCCAGGTCGTCTACCTCGACGACGGCGAGCTAGCCACGATCACCGCAAATGGCTACCGCACGTTCACACTTGAGGACCGTTCCACGGCGAAGAGCCCCTCGACGATCGACTGGGACATCGTCGGTGCCGAGATCGGAGACCACGCGCACTACCTGATCAAGGAGATTCAGGAGCAGCCACGGTCGGTGGAGCGGGCGCTGAAGGGCCGCATCGACGAACGCTTCAATACCGCGCATTTAGGTGGGCTCAACCTCACCGTGCGTGAGGCGCGCGAACTTCGTCGGGTCAAAATCCTAGGCTGTGGGTCGGCGCGGCTCGCGGGGGAACAGGGCGCGCTACTGATCGAGGATCTCGCCCGCGTGCCCGCGACCGCGGAAGCCTCCTCGGAGTTTCGCTACCGCAATCCCGTGGTGGAGCCGGATACGCTGTACGTCGCGGTCAGCCAGTCCGGCGAGACTATCGAAACCCTCATGGCAGTGCAGGAGCTGCAGCGCAAGGGTGGGCGAGTGATCGGCATCGTCAACGTCGTCGGCTCGACTATCGCGCGCCAGGTTGACGGCGGCATCTACCTGCACTCCGGCCCGGAGATGTCGGTCGCGGCCACCAAGTCGGTCACCTCGACTCTCACGGCCTTCGCGTTGCTGGCGCTGCACATGGGCCGGATCCGGGACCTGTCCCCGACCGAGGGCAGGCGCATCATCGCCGGGCTCAACGCGCTGCCGCGCCAGATCAGCGAGATCCTAGAGCAGTCCGACGCGATCGCGGATGTGGCCAAGGAGATCGCGCAATGCGCCAGCGTGTTTTACGTCGGCCGCCGCCGCGGCTGCCCGGTGGCGCGGGAGGGCGCGCTCAAGCTCAAGGAGATCTCCTACATTCACGCCGAGGCCTATTCCTCGGCCGAGCTCAAGCACGGGCCGCTAGCCCTGATCGGCCCTGACACGCCGACCGTCGCGATCGTTCCCGACGACGAGCTGCTCGACAAGAACATCTCGACTCTCTCGGAGATCAAGGCTCGCAAGGGCCCGGTGATCGCGATCGCGCATCGCGCGTTGCCTGCCGAGCTGGCGGATCGGACGCTAGTGATCCCGAAGAGTGAGCCGGAACTTGACCCGATCCTGCTGTCGATCCCGATGCAACTGCTGGCCTACCACGCCGCCGTCGCGCTGGACAGGGACGTGGATAGGCCACGCAATCTCGCCAAGAGCGTCACAGTGGAGTAGAGAGGCGGGCGGTCCCGCACAGCAATTGACGCTTTCTGGTGCGACGCTCGCCTGAGCTTGCCAGCGTCGCAGGGGCGCCACACCCAACACTTCTTCATCCTGCTTCAGGTGAAAGGCCTCGGAATGGGACGGCTCTTCGGCACCGACGGCGTACGCGGCCTCGCCAACAGGGACATCACTCCGCACCTCGCACTGGACCTCTCGATCGCCGCCGCCCAAGTTCTCGGGGAGGCCGGTAAGTTCGCCGAGCACCGTCCCGTGGCCGTGGTCGGGCGCGACCCGCGTGCCTCGGGCGAGTTCCTGTCGGCCGCCGTAGTCGCCGGCCTTGCGGCGGCCGGGGTGAACGTGTACGACGCCGGCGTGCTGCCGACGCCGGCCATCGCGTTCCTCACCGCCGACGTCAACGCCGACTTCGGCGTGATGCTGACGGCCTCCCACAACCCCATGCCTGACAACGGAATCAAGTTTTTCTCCCGCGGTGGCCACAAGTTGCCCGACGCAGTCGAGGATGCGATCGAGGCGCGGCTTGGTGGGGCCTGGAAGGGCCCGACCGGGTCCAACGTCGGCCGGGTGATCTCGCTGCAGGACGGCCGCTCCCACTACGTCGCCCATCTGCTCGGTTGCCTTCCCAACCGGCTCGACGGGCTCAAGATCGTCATCGACGCCGCGCACGGCGCCGCCGCAGAGGTGTCCCCCCAGGCCTTCCGGGCGGCGGGTGCCTACGTCCACGTCATCGGGTCTCAGCCCGACGGGCTCAACATCAACGACGGCTGCGGGTCGACTCACCTCGGCATGCTGCAGACCGCGGTCGTGGAGCACGGCGCCGACCTGGGCATTGCGCACGACGGCGACGCTGACCGGTGTCTGGCCGTCGACCACACCGGCGCCGACATCGACGGCGACCAGATCATGTCCGTACTCGCTATCGCCATGCGGGAGCGCGGTGAACTCCGCCACGACACGCTCGTGGCCACGGTCATGAGCAACCTGGGGATGTTCCAGGCGATGGAGCAGGAGGGCATCGTCGTGCGTAAGACAGCTGTCGGCGATCGCTACATCCTTGAGGACATGAAGGTCAACGGCTACTCACTCGGCGGAGAGCAGTCCGGCCACGTCGTCTTTCTCGACCACGCCACCACCGGAGACGGCACTCTCACCGGTCTTCTCCTCGCTGCTCGGGTCGCCCAAACTGGCCGTAGCCTGCGCGAACTGGCTTCGGTCATGATCCGACTGCCCCAGTCCTTGATCAACGTCAAGGGAGTCGACAAGGACGCCGTCGACGGCAACGAGGTGGTCCAGGCCGCCGTGATGGAGGGGGAGGAGGAACTCGCCGGGCTGGGTCGGGTGCTGCTACGCAAGTCCGGCACAGAGCCGGTCGTGCGCGTCATGGTCGAAGCGCCGACCCAGGAGCAGGCCTTCGGCGTCGCGAACCGGCTCGCCGAGCTCGTGAAGGCCGAGCTCTCCTTATGAGCTCCCGGCCAGGCTGGCGAGCCACGCAACCCGACCGTCCGGCCTGAGAGCAGTTCCACTCCAGAGCCCTCGGTTGGGTCCGGGCTTCAGTGGATCTCCTCACCCTCTTCACGCGTGTAGAAGAGGTTGAAGTGCTCGCCGGTGCGGTTGTCCGCGCTGGAGTCCAGTAGGTGCTGCTCCGCCACGACCCGGTTGTCGGCCGCCTGCCGCTCCAGTTCAGCGATCTTACCGGGCACCCCCGACTCCTCGACCAGCTCTTTGACGGTGTCGAAGACCTCGCGGCTGCCGCAGAGCAGCTTGCCCTCGTGCAGGATCTTCGAGGCCACACCGTGCTCGAAGGTGTCGAACCGGAGCTGCTCGCGCACCTTGGCCACGCGCTTGACCACGTAGTCGATCTCCTCGCGGTAGCTGGGGTTGACCAACAGGTAGTGCTTCCTGCGGTAGATCGCGCGGTCGAGATCCCGCAGCGCCTCCACGGGGAAGTCGTCCGTGGCCACGACGATCACGTCCAGGTCTGAGCCGCGCACCAGCTGGTCGGTGCTGGACTCCGGGCGGGGCACCGCGTGCGCCATCCCGTATGTGACGTCTCCGGCGATGATGAAGGTCACTTGCTCCACCAGCACTCCCCGCATGCCCAGCTCGGCGAGGATCGACGCCATGGTCTCGCGCGCGAGGTGGGACTTGACCCGGCTGCTCCGATCGGCGTCCGCGGTCAGCTCCTTCGCCCGCTCGCTGACTGCTACCTCCTGGCCGGGACCGCCCAGCACGGTGTAGGTGCGGAACTCCCGCCGGATGGAGGGCGAGAGCCGGGCCCAGCCGTTGACGGCCCGGTCGAGCCGGAGGTAGCGACGCCCCACCAGTTCGTAGTGAATCTCGTCCGAGCCCCGGCACGCCCGCCACAGGGGCAGTGCCTCCTGGCGGGTCCGGTCCATAAGCTCGGACCCGGTGAGCGGGCCCTCCTGACTGAGCAGCTCGAGGATCTCCTGCGCGGTCATCGGAACGCCTCCCGGTTGCAACCTCGCCGATCAGGAGAACGAGGCGGAGCGGTTCTTCCTCAACGTCGTGCTTGGTTCGAGTCCTTTACGCGCACGCGCTGGTGGCGGTGCCACAGCTGGCCCTGGGGTGCCTGGCACCATTCGGCCGGACGCTCGGCGATCCACGTCTTGGAGCGGTCGGAATGTTTCTGTCCCTGGGGGCGGGTCCTCCCCGTGCGCTACCCCGCCACCGACACTGTCGATGCCTACATCAAGGAGGAGAACGGCCTGGGTCGCCTGCTCGACTACGGCGTGATCGCATCGAGGATGGACCGGCTCTACGCCTAGGCGACGCGCGAGCTCAACCAGCCCGGCCTGGCTCAGTTGATCGACGACGGAGCTCCAATCTACGCCTGGCCGTCGGCGGCGCGCTGGGTCTGGCACCCAACGCGTTCCTCTCCCGTCGTACGGCTGCTCCGGCACGTCACGGGACCGTGACGCCGTCGGTGCCGCGAGGCGCGGCCTGCAGTGACGGGGTGGTGGCCGCTGCTAGCGTGCTGGCCTGCGTCATGA
>JALZCN010000030.1 GCA_030863045.1 Actinomycetota bacterium
ATCCGACCGCCAGTGCACCACTGTCGCCCAGCCACCTCTACGGCCTCCAGTGCCGCGTGTACCACCACCCGTTGGTCAGGAGATTGCTGGCCGCCGTAGCCCTGAGACGCGATTGCCCTCGGGTCATCGCGCAGGGTTACCTCCACTGTCGCTGACGAACCGCGTTCGGCGGCCGCGCGCAACGGATGACGCTCGACCTGCCACGCCTGCGTGCCGATCACGAGAGCCAAAGCGGCAGCCACGCCACCCACCGCCACAATCCCCGCGCGACGGCCGCGCAATGCAGCCGCTCCGCCGATCAGTACACCTACCACGCCCAGCGCAGCAGCGATCACGGACCCGAGGTACAGCCCGGAGAGCACCACAACCCAGCCGACGACGGTGGCGGGCACCAGGCGCAGATCAGGCCGGGCCGCGGCGGTCACACCCGCACCAGATCCTTGAGTTGAGCCAACCGTGCCGGTCCGATGCCACTTACCTCCCGGAGTTGACCCACAGACGTGAAGCGGCCGTGCGCGTCGCGCCAGTCGACGATTCGCTGGGCGGTCACGGGGCCAATCCCCGGTAGGGCGTCGAGTTGCTCGAGGGTCGCCGCGTTGAGGTCGACCGTTCGGGACGTCGTGGCGGCGTCATGTGACGGTCCGGACGTCCCACCATTGACCGGCTGCCCCGGTGGTGGCGCCACACCCACCAGCAATTGCTCTCCGTCGGACAGCCGTCGAGCGATGTTGAGACCCATCAGGTCGGTGCCGGGCAGCGCACCGCCCACCGCGGCCAACGCGTCAGCCACCCGGGTTCCATCGGGCAGCCGGACAAGACCGGGGCGGGCCACCCGACCCGCCACACTGACCACGACCTCGGGGGTGGCGTCGGGCGACGGTGAAGCCGACGGCGCTGCCGCGGCGGCGGTGATCAGTGGCAGGACCGGGGCCGGTTCGGGCACTGGACGCTGGTGCCACACTCCGACCGCAGCGACCACCGCGGCCAGTGCCGCCACCAACGACAGCACGAGGGCTCCTGGTCGTCCAGGCTCCCACCGGGCGTCCCGCAGCGGTCCTGGCACCCACCGCTGCACCAGCCGACCTCCTCGCAACGAGGTATGCAGGTCGTTCCCATCGTCGATGATGGGCTGGGCGGGGCAGCCTGAGTCTATCGAATCGTTGGGATCCGAGGCTGGGCTGGCAGCGCTGCGCAGACCCACAAGCCGGGCTCGGACGCGCTGCTGGCAATTGGTATCAACGGACGGGAAGCTGGGAAGCAAGGCCACGGGGTGACGCTAGGACGATCTCCATGCCAGATCGATGGCCGCAACCGTCAGGTGTGGATAACGGGGTTGTATGGGGACAGGTGGAGATCATCCACACTCTCAGCCCGGCTGGTGTCGGGAAGTCGTGCGACCATAGCCGATCGACCACAATACGATCGAAGTTCAAGGCGGGTACCGCGAGTGCGGTGCTCAAAGGTCGGCAGCGGTGTTATAGGCGAACAGCCGCCAGCCCAGACCGTGGCGCACGAGCATTGTCCAATGACAGTTGCTGATCCCCCCGAACACCGGCCAGCCCGATAGCGGCAGGCCGAGCAGCAGCGGTGTCAGACCGGCTATCAACCCTCCGTGGGTGCATAGCACCGCGCTACCGTGACCGGCCGCGTCGAGCTCAGCAACCACGTGCGCGGCCCGTGCGGCCACCTCCACTCGGCTCTCGCCACCAGGCGGTGCCCATTCCGGGTTTCCCCGCCAGGTCTGGATTCCGCCCGGCCATAGTTCCTCGACCTCCGCGTGGGTCAGCCCCTGCCACTTCCCGAGGTGGGTTTCCCGCAGCCGCTTGTCGATCAGGAGCGGCATCCCGGCCTCGGCGGCGAGCACCGTGGCGGTGTCCCCGGCACGGGACAAGTCAGAGGTCATCAAGACCTCCGGTCGCAGCTCCACGAGTGAACGGGCTGCCCGGTAGGCCTGGCTGAGACCGGTAGCCGTCAGTTGCGAGTCGAGCTGACCCTGCATCCGCTGTGCCACGTTGTAGTCGGTCTCCCCATGCCGCCAGAGCACCAGCCGTTTCAGGGTCACTCCGACTCGTCCACCTCGGAGGCGTCCGCTGTGAACGGGATTGTCGGGCAGTCCTTCCACAGTCGCTCCAGACCGTAGAAGGAACGCTCTTCGACATGCTGCACGTGCACGACCACGTCGACGAAGTCCAACAGCACCCAACGTCCCTCGCGGGCCCCCTCGCGACGTACCGGCTTGCTCCCAGCAGCCGCCATCTTCTCCTCGACGGCGTCCACGATGGCCTGGACCTGGCGTTCATTGGGCGCTGAAGCGATCACGAAGCAATCTGTGATCACGAGCTGGTCAGACACGTCAAGCAGGGCGATATCGCGCGCCTTCTTACCCGCCGCAGCGTTCGCCGCGGTCAGCGCAAGCTGTCGCGCGTGATCAGAGGCTGACACATCACTCCTTCTCCCCGGTTCCGCCGGTCAGCGCTAGATTGCGCGACGCCCGTGCCCGACCACAGCTGAGCGTACGTGCTCAGATCGGTCCACGGGAATGTAACCATACTACACTGTGTAGCAATCCGTTCTGTGCGGTAACCTGTTAACACTTCAGCACCGGACGACGATTTTTAGTTGTCATGATGTCGCTCCTGGTATTCCGCCCCAAGGAATGGGGAAATGGGGGACTGGAGTTCTCGTGCGCGGCCCTCTTCGCCGCGCGGGTCTCGCCTCGCATGCGGCCCGGTCTGCTCGCCCTCCTCGGGCGGCCGGGCCGCCGTCATACCGCTGGCTGCAACAAGATTCGAAATATTTCGTGAATGGTTCGCCTGAAGTAGTGACCTGCATTCGCGTCCGCGGGAAGACGCGTAAATAAGTCAGGACTATAATAAAGCATGCGTGCCGCGATACAACCCGTGCTTGCTGATGTAGTGCTCGTGAAGACAGGGCCACCCGCTGTGAGCCGGGAAGATGTTCTGATTATGCACCTTCTGTCCGCACAGTATCCGTAGCACGGTTGATCTTCGTGTGCGCCGGCTTGACTGCTTCCCAAGTCCGGTCGTCGGCGTCTGGCCATAGATGCGCGTAGGTGTCCAGAGTGATTGCCGCCGAGGAGTGCCCCAGCCGTTTCTGCACCGTTTTCACCGACTCGCCGTGCCGGATCAGCAGTGAAGGTGTACAGGTGCCGCAGCGCATCGGTCCTTGGCGGCAGTCCCAACGCCCAGGCCGCTAGTATCCATACCGCTGACCATCGGTGCCGGGGTCACCGGCTGCCCGTCCTCCGTGGTGAATAGCAGCCGTGCGGATCGGCTGATCGGCTTGCGTGGGTCCGTCCGGTCCTCGATTGCCACCTCGGTAGCGGGAACGCCGCGAGACGCGCGGCAAGCGCGTTGAGGGTTACCTGCGCCAGCGGTATCCCCCGGGCTGACTCTGCGGTCTTGACCGGACCGAGGTAGGCGGGTGCGGTGCCAGCGTGACGAGCGGCTGGGCGCTCTGGATCACCCCGGCCGCGAAGGAGTCGACCCGGTCCAGCTCCAGGCCGAACAGCACACCCTGGCGCAGCCCGGACCCAGCGATGGTTCCGGCACCACCGCGAACCGCGACGGGATCGGTCGCGCACCGCGGCCCAGAAGGCAGCTTGTCAGCGCGGGTGGTCGCCGCGGTCCGGTTGCCCTCAGGGGAGCGGAGACGTGGTCATGTCTATGCACGCTAGGCCGCATCGAACCGGAAAGGCACCGGTAGCCGGAACGCCCTGTCTCCGGGTTCCCGGCCGCCTTCCTCGTGCGGTGCGTGACCGATCCCTCGCCCGCTGTAACTTCTGGTGCCGGGGGCGCGATAGCTCTTGAGAAACTCACCAACTACCGGGGAGCGAACATGCATCGTTTGGTCAGGAACAGCCTGATGGCAACCTTGCTGGCAGGGTCAGCGCTGCTGGTCACCGGAGCACCCGCACTGGCCGCTGACAGCTCACCTGCGGCGGTGTCCTCAGCGACTGCCAGGCCGGACCACGGGCGAGGTGACTGGCACTGCCACGGGGAGTGGAACCACTGGCGGCACGAGTGGCAGGGCTACTGCCACCACCACCATCGCCACCATCACCATCACGGCGGCCACGGCCACGGGCACCACTGACGACAGAACTAGGGGGTCAAGCACCCTCGTGAGTTAGCGGGTGTTGCTGCTGGCGCTGGTTGGCAGAATGGCGGCCGCAGCACCGACGACGCCACTGTTCATTTCCGAACCACCGCCAGCCGGTGTCGAGATCGAGCAGCCCTGCCCGCCTGGTCAGGCCATCGGGTCCGAGGGGCTGTGCACACTGCCTTGCCCACCGAGCAGCAGCTGCCGGCATCGGGGCTGGCGGGCGATTTTCACGCGACCGCGTACCCGACGGGTACTCATCGTCGTAGGTGGTGAATGTGGGTTCGATTCCAGCGAATTGACATGCGGCGTAGCGGTTACGGCCGTCGAGGATCTGGCTGTCCTGGATCGAGGACGAGCGGCTGGAGCAGCCCACCGTTCGGTGATGTTTCGGCTAGATCCGGTCGACCTTGTCCAGGGTTGAACCGGAGTAGGCCATGGCACGGCATGAGCGGTCCGGCTCTCTGCTCTAGGGCGAATGCCCCGACGTCGGCCGGATGGCGCAGCACAGGCTGACGCGCTCGTGCTGGAGATCACCACGCCGTCCAACCGCGTCGAGCACCCCACGGCCAGTCGCCCGCGCAGGGCGGTGCGCGAGGCGCGCAACATCCGACCGAAGACAGCAGCGAAGTCCACAAGGGACGATTAGCTGATCTCCGGCTGTCCGCAAATTTTCCGCGAGGCGTCCGCAGACGGCCACGTCTGCCACGCTACCGAACGGAATGCCCGCAGCTCAGAGAGGATGCTGGGGCGATCCCCGATAGTCAGTCCGGTATAGCTTGCGCTTGCTGATGTACTGCACCACGCCGTCGGGTACCAGGTACCAAACCGGCTGACCACGCTCGACTCGCTGCCGGCAGTCCGTCGAGGAGATCGCCATGGCGGGGACCTCCACCAAGCTCACCGCGCTCTCCGGTAGGTGCTGGCCATCAAGATGGAACCCAGGGCGGGTCACCCCGACCAGGTGGGCCAGATCAAACAGCTCGTCGACCCTTTTCCACGACAGTATCTGCGCCAGCGCGTCGGCACCGGTGATGAAGAACAGCTCATGATCGAGGAACTGGGCGCGCAGGTCGTTGAGGGTATCGACGGTGAAGGTTGGAGCCCGGCGGTCGATATCCACCCGGCTGGTGGAGAACCGGGGGTTTGACGCGGTCGCGATAACCGTCATGAGGTATCGATCTTCGGCGGGGCTGACCTCACGCCTGTCCTTCTGCCACGGGATCCCGGTGGGCACGAAGACAACCTCGTCCAAACCGAAACGAGCCTGCACCTCGCTGGCGGCAACGAGGTGGCCGTGGTGGATCGGGTCGAACGTGCCGCCCATCACCCCGAGTCGCCGGCCGGACATGGGCGCAGCTTAGGCGAGCCGTTCAGGGCCGACTCCGGCGACGATAAGCTGAGACCTCGGTGGGGCCTGAACCTCAGTGAGCAAACCGGTGGTGGAACGGTCGTGGCGAGCAAGAGTCTCAGCGAGGCCTCATCCAGAGAACTCGCGCTCATCGACGCCTTGACCGCCGGTTGCGTCGTCGAGTGCAGCACGCTCGCCGTGGAGCAGCTGGCAGCGACGGAGAACCCCAGATACACCATCCGTGCCGAGCTCCTGAGGGAGCTGGTGCTCGGACGCAGCGGTAAACGTCTCGACCCGCTGGGCCTGCGGATCCAAAGGGCGCGAATCACCGGAACGCTCGACCTTACCCATGTTCCGGCCGCGGTGGGAATCGAGCTGCGAGCCTGCTTCTTCGAGCACGCGGTGCTGCTGGTCAGCGCCCGCTTGCCCTGGTTGACCTTGGCGGGTTCACAACTTCCGGCACTGGACGGCGACGGATTTCACGTCGACGGCGATGTTCTGCTGGGCGACGGATTCACCGCCACCGGGCAAGGCGACTATGGCGCAGTGCGGCTGCTCGGCGCTCGCGTCAAGGGCCAACTCAACTTCAACGGCGCGAGGTTGACCAACGAAGCCGGTCCCGCCCTCATCGGCGATGGGCTGCACGTCGACGGTGACATGTTCGGTGGGGGTTTCGTCGCGAGCGGACACGGTGAACTCGGCGTAGTGCGGCTGCCGGGCGCTCACATCGTCGGCCAACTCAACCTCAACGGCGCCGAGCTGGCCAACCAGGCCGGGCCTGCCCTCGTCGGCGATGGGCTGCATGTCGACGGCGGACTGGTGCTCGCCGAGGGATTCACCGCCACCGGAGGGTACGAGCGCGGCGCAGTGCGGCTCCCCGGCGCCCACATCAGTGGTCAACTCAACTTGGATGGCGCGGCGCTGATCAATCCGGCCGGGCCGGCCCTCATCGGTGACCACATTCAGGTCAACGGTGGTGTGTTTCTCGACGGTTTCACCGCCACCGGGCACGGCGAGGACGGCGTGGTGCGGTTACCGGATGCCCATATCACCGGTCAACTCAATCTCGACCGCGCGGAACTGACCAACCCCGCCGGGCCGGCCCTGATCGGTGACCACCTGCAGGTCGACAGCGACATGTTCGCCGAGGGACTCACCGCCACCGGACACAGCCAAGACGGCGCGGTGCGGCTACCGGACGCCAACATCAGCGGGCAGCTCAACCTCAGCCATGCAAAGCTGACCAATCCGGCCGGACCCGTCCTCGACCTGGAGGATGCCGCGGCCAAGCACCTGTTTCTGCCCGCCCATGTGATCTGCCCAGACGGCACTGCCCAACGGTCAAGCTGTGCGGCACCGTCGAATCGGCTCATGCTGTCCGGCCTCGCCTATACGTCGCTTCACGGGGTGGACTGGCAAGAATGGCTACACCTGATCATTTGCCACACCCGTGATTATCGACCTCAGCCCTACCAGCAGCTCGCCAGTGCGCTGAGAGCCAACGGCCATGAATCCACCGCGCGTGAGGTCCTCATCGCCCAGCAACGGGATCTATACCACCGCGGTGAGCTCGGTGGTCGGTTGGTCAAGGGCGTGCACCGGCTGTGGGGAACACTCGCTGGATACGGTTACCGCAGCGGCCGCGCTGTGCTCGCCCTCCTGCTGGCCCTGGTGACCGCAGCGGGGCTGGGTGTCGCCGCCGGGAACACCCCGATCGGTCCGGATCGCTTCGTCACCGCGCGCACCGTTGCGGCCGCTGATCCCAACTCGCCGTGCTCTGTGATCGAACAGATCGGAGTCGGTATCGACCGCAGCGTGCCCCTGGCGCCAGCGGGCGTCCGAAACCGCTGTGATTTCGACACGTCCAGCCCAGCCGGCCAAGCGTTCATTGCAGCCACCTGGATACTCCAAGCCTTGATCTGGACGTTGGCCGCGCTCGCGATCGCCGGCTATCTCGGCCTTATCCGCCAGAGCCGTGCGCCGGGATGACCACGAACTGTCGTAGGTAGAGGTCGGCGAACGTGACCGGTCCGCGTGGCCCAGGCACTCGGTCGACGTTGATCCCCGTCTCGGGGACCCGCCGTAACTTGAACCCGTCGAGCAGACGGGTACTGGCGTTCCAGAACGCCCCGGTGCCGGTGTAGTTGTCTAGGAACTCGTGCGCCGCGGCCTCGTCGCTGGTGACGATCGTGGCCGCCAGTCCAGAGGTCTCCTGATTGGCAACCTGGGCGGCGTGCCGGGGACCGGCCACCCGGCTGACAGTCAGCGTCGCCTCCCGGCCGCTGTGCAGCGCCCACTCGTGCCCAAGCGGGTGGTCGTGTGGTGGTAGAGACAGCGTGATCCCACGCTGCCGGGCGGCTTCGAGCAGCGCATCGTGCAATCGGTCCGGGACGCTGTCAGCCACCAGCAGCAGGTTGACCCGGTTGCAGACACCCAGCCGGTCCAGTCCGGCCACGAGCATCCCCACGGCTAGATCAAAGTCGGCGGCGGTATCGATATAGAGCACGCCGCCACCGTCTGCGTGAGCCAACACCCGAACTCCGTGGCGGGCGCCCTCGGCGGCCAGCGTGCGGGTGGTGTCACCGCTGCCCCGCACGATGACCAGCGGGATCAGGTTGGGTTGTTGTACGAGGGCCACGGCGCTGTCCCGACCTGGGTCGGGCACCAGCTGCACCGCGCCGGGGTCTAACCCGGCATCGGTCAGTGCCGGCGCGATCACTCGCTCGCACAGCGCCAGCGCGGAGCGCAGTGCTGCCGACCCGGTGCGCAACACTCCGGCGTTGCGGGACTTCACCAGCTGTGAGGCGACATCGACGGTTACGTTGGGACGGGCCTCGAAGGTGGCGCCTACGACACCCACCGGGCGGCGGCGCTCGATCAACCGCAACCCGTCCGGGCGATCTTCTAACACCCGGTCCCGCGGCGGGAACGGGACCTGGGCGAGCAGGGTGAGCTGGCCGGCCATCTCGGTCAGCCGGGCATCGCTCAGGCGCAAGCGGTCGATCAGCGCCTGCGTCATCCCGGATTGCTCAGCGGCGGCGAGGTCAGTGCAGTTCGCGGCAAGCACCTCCGTGGTGGAGACGGTCAGCCGCTTCGCCATCGCGTCGAGCGCGGCGTTGATGGTCTCGTCGGACGCGGTGGCCAGAGCGGGAGCAGCCCGCTGCGCCTGCCGAGCACACTCGGCGACGATCTGCATGGGAGTCAGCCTAACGATGTTCACACCGGAACCAGGTCGTCGGCGTGCACGACCTCGCGGCGCAGTTCGGGAGGCAGGTCACGGGTGGAGCGGCCGATCAGGTCGGGCAGCTCCGCCGCGTCGAAGCCGACCATTCCGCGGGCGACCACGACGCCCTGGCCATCGACCAGCTCCACCACATCGCCGGCCTCAAAGTCTCCCTCGACGGCGGTGACGCCGGCCGCTAGCAGTGAACGCCGCCGCTGCACCACTGCGCTGACCGCCCCATCATCGAGCCGGAGCCGGCCAACCGCACCCGCCGCGTGGCGCAGCCAGAACCGGCGGGCCGATAGCCGGGCCCCGGTTGGCGCGAAGGCGGTACCGACATCGGCTGGGCCCAACGCTCGCCCCACCTGCGCCGCAGCGGCCAGCAGCACCGGCACGCCGGCTTGGGAGGCCACCGTGGCCGCGTCGAGCTTGGAGAGCATTCCCCCCGTACCCAGCGCACCGCCGCGCCCAGCCAGCACACCACGCACATCTGCCGGCGAAACCACTTCCGGAACCAAGCGAGCCTCTCCGAGCCGCGGATCACTGTCGTAGAGCCCACCGACGTCGGAGAGCAGTACCAACGCGTCGGCCCCGACCAAGTGCGCGACGAGGGCGGCCAGCCGATCATTGTCACCGAACCTGATTTCGTCGGTGGCCACGGTGTCGTTCTCGTTGACCACCGGCACCACGCCCAAGCCGCGCAGGCGGGCGAAGGTGCGCTGCGCGTTGCGGTAGTGCGCGCGCCGGACCACATCGTCGGAGGTCAACAACACCTGCCCCACGGTGCGGCCATACCGGGCCCATGATTCGGCGTAGGCGTATCCCAGGGCCAGCTGACCGACGCTGGCGGCGGCCTGTTGGGTGGCCAGATCGCGGGGCCTGCGGCGCAATCCCAGCGGTGCCAGCCCGGCGGCGATGGCACCCGAGGACACCAGGATCAGATGAGCGCCGGCCGTGACGCGCGCGGCGAGCGCGTCGACCAGGGTGTCCAGCCTCGCCCGGTCCAGCCCGCCGGTTGCCGTGGTGAGCGAGGAAGAACCGACCTTGACCACGAGGTACCGCGCCTGCGCCACGGCCTGCCGGGTGGAGCTCACATCTGATCCAGCTCGCCATCGGCTCCCGGCTCGCGCCGTGCTCGCCGAGCGGCCTTGCGCTCGGTCGCGCTGGTGCGCTCGACGCTGTCCAACCGCCAGTCGGTTCCCCGCCCACCCAGGCGGATCGTGGCCGCACCGGCCGGCGTGGCGGGTTCCCAGTCGAAGGTGACGTCGCCGATGGTGACCGGGCACCCGGCCTGGGCACCCGCAGCCGCCAGGGCATCTTCAACCCCTAGCCGCGCCAATCGATCGGCCAGGTATCCGACCGCCTCGGCGTTGTCGAAGTTCGTCTGGCGCACCCACCGCTCCGGACGCCCACCGCGGACGATGAACCCGCCGGGTCGATCGGGGTCAACCGTGACGTCGAATCCGGACTCACCGAACGTCGAGGGGCGCAGCACCACACGGGCAGGTCCGTCTGGTGTCACCGACGCACGATGCTTCTGTACGGCCGCGGCGAGCGCGAAGCTCAGTTCTCGCAGGCCCTCGGTGCTTACCGTGGACACGGCATACACCGGCAACCCTCGGGCCACGAACTCGGGTCGCACCATCTCCGCGAGCTCCCGGGCGTCCGGAACGTCGATCTTGTTGAGCACCACCAACCGGGGACGAGACGCCAGTTCCCCGCCGAGCAACGGGGTGTACGCGGCGAGCTCGGCCTCCAGAACGTCCACGTCCGACAGCGGATCACGGCCGGGCTCGACGGTCGCGCAGTCCACGACATGCACCAGCACGGCACATCTTTCGATGTGCCGCAGGAACTCCAACCCGAGTCCTTTGCCCTGACTGGCACCGGGGATCAAGCCAGGGACGTCGGCGATGGTGAACACCGTCTGGCCCGCAGTCACCACCCCGAGGTTGGGCACCAGCGTGGTGAACGGGTAGTCGGCGATCTTGGGACGGGCCGCGGAGAGCACCGACACGAGGGAGGACTTGCCCGCCGAGGGGAATCCGACGAGCCCGACATCGGCCACCGACTTCAGCTCGAGCACCACATCTCGGATCTCGCCCGGCTCACCGAGCAGGGCGAAACCCGGCGCCTTGCGAGTCCTGGAGGCCAGCGCCGCGTTACCCAGCCCGCCCTGCCCACCCGCCGCGACGACGAATCGGGTTCCGGCGCCCACCAGATCGGCCAGCACCTCGCCGTCGGGAGTGAGCACGACGGTGCCGTCCGGCACCCGCAGCTCGAGGTCCACGCCTGCCGCGCCGTTGCGGTTGCCGCCCTGCCCGGGCTTGCCGCTGGGTGCTCTCGCCTGGGATCGATAATGGAAGTCGAGGAGAGTGTGCACGCCCGGGTCCACCACCAGCACCACGTCACCGCCGCGTCCCCCGTTGCCACCGTCGGGCCCGCCCAGTGGGGTGTACTTCTCCCGGTGCACCGACGCGCAGCCGTGACCGCCGTCGCCCGCAGCGACGTGAATCATCACCCGATCCACGAAGCGGGACACCTTTGACTCTCCCCCGTTCGTCGATGGGTCTCACACGATGAGGGGCGGGCCGGTCATCGCCGGTCCCGCCCCTCATCCGGGCTGAGTGGTGTGCGGGCCGGTCAGGCCTCGGCTGGGATGATGTTGACGGTCTTGCGCCCACGCTTGGTGCCGAACTGCACAGCGCCGGCCTCAAGGGCGAACAGGGTGTCGTCGCGACCGCGGCCCACGTGCACGCCCGGGTGGAACTTGGTGCCGCGTTGGCGGATCAGGATCTCGCCTGCGTTGACCACCTGGCCACCGAACCGCTTCACACCCAGCCGCTGGGCGTTGGAGTCGCGACCATTACGGGAGCTCGACGCGCCTTTCTTGTGTGCCATCGGTGTTCACACCCTCCGAAGGGTCGCTATGTGGGGATCCGAAATTCACTAAGAGATACCGGTGACCTCAAAGCGGGTCAGCTGTTGCCGGTGGCCCTGGCGCTTGTGGTAGCCGGTCTTGTTCTTGAATTTATGGATCCGAATCTTGGGACCCTTGACCTGCGCGATGACCTTCCCCCGCACCGAGGCTGCGCCCAAGGTAGCCGCGTCGGCGGTCACGGTGGAGCCATCGACGAGCAGCACAGCGGGCAGGCTGACCTCGGTTCCGGGCTCGCCGGTCAACTTCTCCACCTCGACAACGTCCCCGACGGCCACCTTGTACTGCTTGCCGCCGGTCTTCACGATCGCGTACATCGGGTGGTACTCCTGGCTGTTCGACTGGCTCGCGATTGAACCGGCTTGAGACTGAACCGGCTCACTCTTTGACTGATCTCGCTGACTGATCTCGCTGACTGATCTCGTGCTGACGCTGATTCGGCTGACGCTGCGCTGCGGTGCATCCGGCGCAGCGGACAGACCGAAGCCCGCCAACTGGGCGGGCCGCAACAACGAGGGTACGGCCCGCCGTCTGGCTCGGTCAAACCGGGGTGCTCACCTCACGCGGGTCGTCGCGATGAGCTGGATCCACCGGGTCAGCACCCTCCCGCGTCTCTGAAGCGGGCGGCCCGGGGGGG
>JALZCN010000054.1 GCA_030863045.1 Actinomycetota bacterium
GTTCACCACCGTGCCCGGCGTCAAGGAGGACGTCACCGACATCATCCTCAACCTCAAGGAGCTGGTGATCAGCTCCGAGGAGGACGAGCCGGTGACGATGTACCTGCGCAAGCAGGGCCCGGGTGACGTCACCGCGGGCGACATCGTGCCGCCGGCTGGTGTCACCGTGTACAACCCCGATCTGCACATCGCCACTCTGAACGGCAAGGGCAAGCTGGAGATCGAGCTGGTCGTGGAGCGGGGCCGTGGCTACGTCCCCGCGGTGCAGAACAAGACCTCTGGCGCCGAGATCGGCCGGATCCCGGTGGACTCGATCTACTCGCCGGTGTTGAAGGTGACCTACAAGGTCGAGGCCACCCGGGTCGAGCAGCGCACCGACTTCGACAAGCTGATCCTGGACGTGGAGACCAAGCCGTCGCTCACCCCACGCGACGCGCTGGCCTCGGCTGGCCGCACCCTGGTGGAGCTGTTCGGTCTGGCTCGCGAGCTCAACGTGGACGCCGAGGGCATCGAGATCGGCCCCTCGCCGGCCGAGGCGGATACGATCGCCGCGTTCGCGATGCCCATCGAGGACCTGGACCTCACCGTCCGGTCCTACAACTGCCTCAAGCGCGAAGGCATCCACACCGTCGGCGAGCTGGTCAGCCGCAGCGAGGCGGACCTGCTGGACATCCGCAACTTCGGGGCCAAGTCCATCGACGAGGTGAAGCTGAAACTGGCTGGTCTCGGTCTGCAGCTCAAGGACAGCCCACCCGGCTTCGATCCGGCAGCGGTGGCCGCGGAGTACTCGATCGACGGATGGGGCGACGCCAGCGACAACGGCGTCGACAGCGGTACGGACTACGGAAACGACGACGGTCACGACTACGCCGAGACCGAGCAGCTCTAGCTCACGAGGCGACCGAAGGGAGCCAAGAGCCACATGCCAACGCCGACCAAGGGCGCCCGACTCGGGGGGTCGCCGGCCCATGAACGGCTGATGCTGGCCAACCTGGCGACATCGCTGTTCACCCACGGCCGGATCACGACTACCGAGGCCAAGGCGAAGCGGCTGCGCCCATTCGCCGAGCGATTGATCACCAAGGCTCGCCGGGCGGATCTGCACAACCGGCGCGAGATCATGCGGGTGATCCGGGACAAGGACGTGGTGCACAAGCTTGTCGCGGAGATCGGCCCGCAGTTCGCGGGCCGGCCGGGTGGCTACACCCGTATCGTCAAAACCGTGCCGCGCAAGGGCGACAACGCTCCGATGGCGATCATCGCCCTGGTCACCGAGCGCACCGCAGCAGAGGTGGAGGAGGCCCAGCGGAAGGCCTTCCGGGAGCGGCCGAAGCCGCAGCAGCCGGCCGAGAGCACCGATGAGCTCACCGCTGCAGAGGTTCCTGTTGGGCAGGACACCACCGCCGACGAGTCGGCCGCGGCCGAGCCGGAAGCTCCGGCCGAACAGGAGACCTCGACCGAACAGGCCCAGTCGGCCGCTCGGCAGGAGGACAAGGCCGAATCCTGACTCCAAGTAGCTCGCCGCAGGAGCCCGTCGCCCCCGCCGGGGACGGCGGGCTCCTGCGCTACCGGCTGGACATCAGCTACGACGGGTCGAGCTTTTCGGGATGGGCTCGCCAGCCGGGGCGGCGGACCGTCCAGGGAGTGCTTGAGGGCGCGCTGGCGACAGTGGCGCGAATCCAGGCCGTCCTCACCGTCGCGGGGCGCACCGACGCTGGGGTGCACGCCACCGGACAGGTCGCGCACCTCGACGTGCCGCTCGGGGCGCTGCCGCCTGACCAGCTCATTCACCGGCTGGCTCGGCTGCTGCCACCGGACCTTCGGGTGCCCATGGTGCGGCAAGTGCCACGCGCCTTCGACGCTCGGTTTTCCGCGTTGCGCCGGCACTACCGGTACCGGATGTCCGACGCGCCGTGGGGCGTCGATCCGTTGCGCCGGTACGACACGGTGAGCCACTTCCGCAGGCTCGACGAAGCCGCGATGAACGCGGCGAGCCGGCTGTTGCTCGGCGAACACGACTTCGCCGCGTTCTGCCGTCACCGGGAGGGGGCGTCCACGGTGCGCACACTGGAGCGGTTCGAGTGGGTGCGAGAAGAACCCCACTTGCTGGTCGCGCACGTCGCGGCGGATGCGTTCTGCCACTCGATGGTGCGCAGCCTGGTGGGTGCCCTGCTGGTGGTGGGGGATGGCCGGCATGACCCGGAGTGGCCCGCCAGCCTACTTCGCCACACCGCTCGCGCCAGCGCGGTAACGGTGGCACCGGCGCACGGCCTGGCTCTGATCCGCGTGGACTATCCCGACGAAGACCAACTCGCCGCCCGCGCCGAGAAGACACGGGCCCGGCGGGTCGCTCGTGAAGGGCCGCTCGATGAGCCGACGGCGCAATATCGCGCGCGATGACCGAGTCAAGGGAAGATCCAGATCATGCTCCGTCCGATCTCGGCGGGTGCTGCAATGTCGTCAATCTCGATCCGATCCAGGCGGTAGCCGAGGCGCCGGGGGACCGCTTGGCTGCGGACATTCGCCTCGTCGCAGTGGATCTCCACCCGGTCAACGCCGGGAAGTGCGAGGCCGGCCATCGTCAGAGCTTGAGCTGCGGAGGTGATGTGCCCGTGCCCCACGGCCGGCTCGGTGAGCCAATAACCGAGCTCGATGCCTCCGGGACCGACCCCCGGTGCAGGCCACACATCCCGAGGAGTTCGTCACTGTCTCGGGCCAAGAGCAGGTAGCCGTACTCGGTACCGTCCTGCCAGCGTTTCATCGCGGCCGCGAGTCGCTCACGCTGTACGGAGCTGGCTGAAGCTTCGGGCACGGCCCAGGCCATCCAGGGCGCGAGGTGGCTCAGGTTGTCAGCTACCGCCCTTGCCACCCGCTCTGCGTCTGCGACCGTCTCCCGCTGCAGGACCAGGCCGCGAAGCTCGATCCGTTCGGCAGGATGAAGCGGCACTCTTTCACCTTGCTCTCCGGGCGCGACGCGCGGAGCGGAACGCCGGGCCCCCGTCGAGGGAGACAACGATGCTCGAAGTGATACGCCTGACCACCTTGGTGGCGGCCACGGTGATAGTGGGACTGGTGGCGGGGCTATTCTTCGCCTTCGCCGTGTCCGTCATGCCTGGACTTGGCCGAAGTGACAGTAGGACCTTCATCGAGGCGATGCAGCACATCAACGTGGCAATACTCAATCCTTTGTTCGCTGCCAGCTTCGTCGGCGCGCCGGTGTTGACCGGCGCCGCGGCTGCTCTCCATTTTCGCGCCGACGGAAGGGCCGTGCTGCCTTGGACGGTCGCCGGGTTTGCACTGTGCATGGTGACGCTGGTGATCACGATTCGGATCAACGTGCCACTCAACAATGCACTCGACGGGGCCGGGCCACCGGACCGCATCGCCGACCTCGCCGGGGTACGCGAACGCTTCGAAGCCACCTGGGTGCGTTGGAATGTAGTCCGCGCGGTGGCATCGACTGCCGCGCTTGGCTGCCTTGCCTGGGCTCTGGTGCTCTACGGGCGGGCAACGGCAGCGCCCTAGGCACGCCTATCAGTCTGTCCGGCGCACCGGCCCAAGAATCTCCCGCTCCGCGGGCGTGGTGATCAGCCGCAGCGGCAGCCACAGGTTGGGACCCAACGCCACCACTCCGTCGTCGGCCAGTGCCGCCAGCTGGTCGGCCATTGATGCCGGCAGCCGCCACATCGCAGCGGCCAGCTCCGCCTGCCCGGCGGGGAGCCGCTGGAGCAGCACCAGGTCCGCGCTGTTGGCAGTATCAGCTGCCTGCGGGTGCAGGTAAGGCAGCACGTACAGGGTCGTTTGCCACGCTGAGCGCGGAGGGAACAGTTCCTGCGGTACCGCTCCACCGTCGTGCACGACCAGCAGCGGCGCGTCTTCCGAGGCTCGTGGCAACTCCACCGGTGCGAGCCGGCGCACCTGCATCAGCGGCGCGGGAGAGCCGTCGGGGCCCTCGCCGGCGGCTCGGGTGAGCATCTGCCACGCTGCGGGCCGGCCGGTGGCGACGACGACCCAGGCGCCGGTGGCCATCGACCGCAGGGCGACCTGGCGGGCAAGGTAGAGCCCGCCGGCGAGGACCAGCCGTGTTGGCTGCGGACGGAGCACCGACACGCTCAGCGCTTCGTCGTGCGGTCCGCAACCCAGGACCATGCCCCCGCGGTCCCCTGACGGACTGACCGCGTCAAGCAGGTCGGGTGTGACGAGGAACTCCGGCGCCACCGGCCTTGCCTGCGCAGGGTTACCC
>JALZCN010000558.1 GCA_030863045.1 Actinomycetota bacterium
GTGGAACGCCGGGTACATCGAGTCGGTCTACACCTTCGCAAACACGATCAACACCCACGAAGGCGGGACTCACGAAGAGGGCTTCCGCTCCGCGTTGACCTCGGTGGTCAACCGCTACGCCCGGGACAAGAAGCTGCTCAAGGAGAAAGACTCACCGCTGACCGGTGATGACGTGCGCGAGGGGTTGGCTGCCATCGTGTCGGTGAAGCTCAAGGAGCCGCAGTTCGAAGGCCAGACCAAGACCAAGCTGGGTAACACCGAGGCCAAGTCGTTCGTGCAGCGCACCTGCAATGAGTGGTTGATCGACTGGTTGGAGCGCAACCCCACCGAGGCCAAGACGATCATTAACAAGGCGATTTCCTCGTCGCAGGCGCGGCTGGCCGCTCGGCGAGCCCGTGAGCTGGTGCGCCGCAAGTCCGCCGGTGATCTGGGTGGTCTGCCCGGCAAGCTGTCCGACTGCCGCTCCACCGACCCGTCCCGCAGCGAGCTGTTCATCGTGGAGGGTGACTCGGCGGGCGGTTCGGCGAAGTCCGGCCGGGACTCGCTGTACCAGGCGATCCTGCCGATCCGCGGGAAGATCATCAACGTGGAGAAGGCAAGGCTGGACCGGGTGCTGAAAAACACCGAGGTACAGGCGCTGATCACCGCACTGGGCACCGGCATCCACGACGAGTTCGACCTCACCAAGCTGCGCTACCACAAGATTGTGCTGATGGCTGACGCCGACGTGGACGGGCAGCACATCCGTACCCTGCTGCTGACGTTGCTGTTCCGGTTCATGCGCCCGCTCGTCGAGCACGGGCACGTGTTCCTCGCCCAACCACCGCTGTACAAGATCAAGTGGCCGCGGTCGGAGCCGCAGTACGCCTACTCCGACCGGGAACGCGACGGACTCATCGAAGCGGGCACCGCGGCCGGTCGAAAGCTGCCCAAGGACGACGCGATCCAGCGTTACAAGGGCCTGGGCGAGATGAGCGCGAAGGAGCTGTGGGAGACCACCATGGACCCGGCCAACCGGGTGCTGCTGCAGGTCACTCTCGATGATGCCGCGACGGCGGATGAGTTGTTCAGCGTCTTGATGGGCGAGGACGTGGAGTCCCGCCGCTCGTTCATCACCCGCAACGCCAAGGACGTCCGTTTCCTGGACGTCTAGCAGCCCCCTCTCAAGGCGCCACTCCGGGCTGGCAGCGGTGCTCGATGACCCCGCACGACGAACCTGAATGCTGACGAATAGGGTCGCCCGGTGTCTAGCATTCACACGATCAAGGTGTCGCTGCGGTACATGCAGCCGCCAGTCTGGCGACGCCTGCAGATCCCCTCGGGCACGAACCTGGCCGAGCTGCACCACATCATCCAGGCTGCGATGGGCTGGGACGACTGCCACCTGCACCAGTTCGAGGTGAACGGCCGCTACTACGCCGACCCTGAGCACATGCTCGAGGTAACCGGTGACGAGGCGCGCGGGACACTGGCCGGGATGAACGTTGGCGATCGGTTCGCCTACTGGTACGACTTCGGCGATGAGTGGTGGCACGACATCGAGGTGGAGTCCGTTGACCAGACCCAGCCCGGGTTGATGTACCCGCGATGTGTCACCGGCAGCCGGGCATGCCCGCCTGAGGACAGTGGCGGTCCATGGGGTTTCGACGAGCTGATGCGCGCCCTTGGCGACGAGAAGCACCGGCAGCATGAATTGCACACCGAGTGGATGCGGCGAATCGGCCATTCTCGCTATGACCCGGCACATTTCGACCTCGACGAGATCAACGAGGCACTCGCGCGGCTAGCCACCGGCGCGCTGCAACTCTGACCCGCAGCCGGCCCAACCTGCCGAGGAATGCTTGCCACTCAGGGGTGCCTGGCGCGCGCGTCCGGCCAGGGCGCACTGTGCGTGACCGATAGACTGGGCGGGTTGCGCGGCACGTCAGTGGCCGCTGAAGGGAACCAGGCTTCGTGACCGAGATCACCCTGCCGCCGGATGGAGACCGCGTCGAGCCGGTCGACATCCAGCAGGAGATGCAGCGTTCCTACATCGACTACGCGATGAGCGTGATCGTTGGACGCGCGCTGCCTGATGTCCGAGATGGGCTCAAGCCGGTGCACCGCAGGGTGCTGTACTCGATGTACGACTCCGGCTTCCGCTCCGACCGTGGTTACGTCAAGTGTGCGCGCGTGGTCGGCGACGTGATGGGCAACTATCACCCGCACGGCGAC
>JALZCN010000069.1 GCA_030863045.1 Actinomycetota bacterium
GTCCGGCGCCCGGGCCGGAGACGTACTCGGGCTGTGTGGCAGGTTGGGCTGGTCGGCTGCAGGCCTGGCGGCGCTGGCCCGTGGGTTCCGGTCTCCGCCGGCCGTGGTGGACGCGCACCGAGTGCCGGAACCTCCTTACCGCGCCGGCCCGCAGGCGGCGCTGGCCGGCGCCACGGCGATGATCGACGTCTCGGACGGCTTGCTTGCTGACGCTGCGCATCTCGCGGAGGCTTCCGGCGTCGGCATCAACATCGATTCGGCAGCAGTGCCCCTTCCTTGCCTGCTGATCGAGGTGGCCTCCGCGTTGGGCGCCGACGCGCGGCACTGGGCGCTCACCGGGGGAGAAGATCACGCGTTGCTGGCGAGTTTCCCCGCTGGAGTTGCGCTGCCTACCGGGTGGGCCGCGCTCGGCACGGTCCGCAGCGGTCGCGGGGTGACCGTGGACGGCCGCACCTATGAGGGTCCTGGAGGGTGGGATCATTTCGCACCATGACCGCTCGATAGGGTCGCAGACCGTGCCAGCAGCTGTAGACGAGATCGTGGAAACTGGCTGGGCCGGTGCGCTTGCTCCGGTGGCCGAACGGGTAGCGGCTGCCGGCGAGTTCCTCCGGGCCGAGATCGCCGCAGGACGGCGCTATCTGCCGTCTGGAGCAAATATCTTGCGGGCCTTCACCCAGCCCTTCAATGCGGTGCGAGTACTCATCGTCGGTCAGGACCCCTACCCGACGCCGGGGCACGCTGTGGGGCTGTCGTTTTCGGTCGAGCCGGATGTCTGGCCGCTACCGCGTAGCCTGGTCAACATCTTCCGGGAGTACTGCGACGACCTGAATCTTCCGGCTCCGTCCAGCGGTGATCTCAGCCCGTGGGCTTCGCGAGGAGTGTTGCTGCTCAACAGGGTGCTCACGGTGGAACCCGGTCGCCCCGGTTCGCACCGCGGCAAGGGCTGGGAAGAGGTCACCGAGCAGGCCATTCGAGCGCTGGTGGCGCGTCCCGCGCAGCCGCTGGTGGCGATCTTGTGGGGTCGGGACGCGCGCAATCTCTGTCCGATGCTCTCCGGCGTGCCGTGCATCGAGTCCGCCCACCCGTCACCGATGTCGGCCGATCGCGGATTCTTCGGCTCCCGTCCCTTCAGCCGAGCCAACCGGATGCTCACCGACCTGGGAACCGAGCCCGTGGATTGGCAACTACCGTAGATCTCGGTGTTGCCCACACCGGTCCCCGGGTGACCTAAGTGCAGCCGTTCGGAACCGAATGGCAATCCGGGGGAGTCAGCCGCGGGTGACTTTGCCTGCTTTGAGGCAGGAGGTGCAGACGTTCATGCGGCGGCGCTGGGTGGCGTTGACCTTCGCCCTCACCGTCTGAATGTTCGGGTTCCACCGGCGGTGGGTCCGCCGGTGCGAGTGCGACACCGACATGCCGAAGCCCGGCCCCTTGCCGCAGACATCGCACACGGCAGCCACGTCACACGCTCCCTGGTTCGTCACGAGGTGGCACGCCCGGTTCCGGGCGGCATGGTAAGCGTAACCCGACGGTGCGCGCCGCCGTCCACGGGGACAGCTGTGGATCGGTAATCTGCGACCGACCAGGTCGGATGGAGGCAGTGCCGAGCCGCAGCATTACAGTCGCCGGACTCCGGTGGTGACTCGCCGCCTGGCCCAGGTGGCTGGCTGGACTGCATTGATGAAAACCCTGGAGTGAGCCGTGGCCGGGATGGATGAACCGCTCGATCGGGTGATCGACGCGAAAGCTGCGGCACTGCTGGCCGGGCAGCTGGATGTGCACACGGTGGGCGACCTGCTGCGCCACTACCCACGCCGGTACGCCGATCAGGGCCAGCTCACCCCGATCGCGGGTCTGGTGGCGGGCGAGGACGTCACCGTGGTCGCGGAGGTCCGCGCGTGCAGCTCCCGGCGGATGCAACAGAAGAAGGGCACCATCCAGCACGCGGTGATCTTCGATGGTACCCGCGAGCTGAACCTCACCTTCTTCAATCAGAAATACTTGCCCGACACGCTCACCCCTGGCCGGAAGGCATTGTTCGCGGGCCGGGTGACGACCTACGGCAAGAAACGCATCCTGCAGCTCACCCACCCGAGATACCAACTCCTCGACGGCGACGCGGACAAGCTCGCGGAGTTCACCCGGCCGCTCATTCCGGTCTATCCCGCCACCAAGGACCTCCCATCGTGGACGATCCAACTCTGTGTGCGGCAGGTGTTCGACGTCCTGGACGAGCCAGAGGACCCGCTGCCGCGCGATCTGCGCGAACGGCAGCGCCTGCCGAAGCTCGGCGCGGCATTACGGGCTGTGCACCGTTCCGACGACCGGAACGAGATCGCCGCCGCGCACCGCCGGCTGAAATGGGACGAGGCGATGGCGGTGCAGCTCACCCTGGCGCGGCGCCGTCAGGAGACGGCCCGCCGGCCCGCGCCGGCCTGCCCACGCAGGAACGCCGGGCTGGCCGCTGCGTTCGACACCGCGTTGCCTTTCACGTTGACCGCCGGGCAGAAGGAAGTGGGCGAGCTGCTGGCCGTGGAGCTGGCCGGCGAGCACCCGATGAACCGGCTGCTGCAGGGTGAGGTGGGTTCCGGCAAGACCGTAGTGGCGCTGCGCGCGATGCTGCAGGTCGTTGACGCCGGACGGCAGGCGGCGCTGCTGGCGCCCACCGAGGTGCTTGCCGCCCAGCACGCCCGCTCCCTTCGGGACATGCTGGGCGAGCATGGCCGGGCCGGCGAGCTGGGGTCAGCCGATCAGGCCACCCGGATCGCGCTGCTCACCGGGTCACTGCCGGCCCGAGCCCGTAAGCAGGCGCTGCTGGACGCGGCCAGCGGAGCGGCCGGGATCGTGGTCGGCACGCACGCCCTGATCCAGGATCGGGTGTCCTTCGCCGACCTGGGTTTGGTGGTGGTCGACGAGCAGCACCGCTTCGGCGTCGAGCAGCGCGACGCGCTGCGCGCCAGAGCGGTCGACGGCACCAGCCCGCACGTGCTGGTGATGACCGCGACACCGATCCCGCGAACCGTCGCGATGACCGTCTACGGCGACCTGGAGATCTCCGCGCTGCGAGACCTGCCGAGTGGCCGGTCACCGATCTCGACCACGGTGGTGCCGGTCGGGGAGAAGCCCGGCTGGCTGGGCCGGGTGTGGCAGCGGATCACTGAGGAGGTTGCCGACGGCCGGCAGGCTTACGTGGTGTGCCCGCGAATCGGCGGTGAGGACGCCGCCGGTGAGGACGCGTCGGAGGGAGACCCCGGCGAGGAGGGCGGGCGCCCGCCGC
>JALZCN010000077.1 GCA_030863045.1 Actinomycetota bacterium
GTCCAGATGTACTGGGTCGGGGCCGACCAGCCGGACCTGCCGAGCACGCCGCAACTCTGCTGCCCTGGCCGCTTCATCCGGCAGCTGCGTATAAGGGGAGTGCCGCAGTACCTCAGCCGCGTACTGCTCGGTTTGCAGCAGACCGGGCACAACCTCCGACTCATATGCCAGCAACCGCGCAGCTTCGGACTCCAAAGACAGATAGCCCTCAAACCACGGGGGCAACACCTCAGCGTACTGGCGCCACCAACCCGGTTGACGATCTTCATTCGCCAGACTGACCAGAGTCTCCACTTCCTCGGACAACGCATCGAGCACACCCAACAACGCACGCACGTCCCCAGGGGTGACCGCAATCTTGGCTGACTCGATGCGACTGACCTTGCTAGTCGACCAGCCCAACTCCTGAGCCACAGCCTCCAGGCTCATGCCGCTGCCCTCGCGAAGCCGACGCAGCGCCGCTCCCAGACGCCGCCTTCGGATCGTCGGCACTGACACCATAGCCCCCGACAATGCCACAGCAATTATCTCCTGACTCGACTGATGGATTGAGCCTCTACCCGTGCAACTTGCACAGCAAAGTAGATGACCTTGAGATGTGCACCGTACACCCGGCAACCACAGTGATCAACAGGAATGTAACCGCCCGATCCCCCGAATCCCCTCAGCACCGCGCCTGAACGGGTCACCAGCGATGCATCATGAGACGTATCATGAAGGCAGACTCCGGACGAAGCGCGCGCAGCGACCGACTCCAGATCGGTGCCCTACTTTATCCCCACATTAGTGGTTAAATGGCAGCAAACGTTCAGTACTGATAAGCGTTCCCGCCCGAAAGACTGCAGTTAACGGACAGTGTTGAGTAACATCCGGCGCGTACCAACAGGTTCAACTCCGAATCCCAGGGTTGTCGGTTCGAGTCCAACTCGGGGGAGCCATGATCCCCGGTCAGCGACTTACAGGTGTAAGCCCTCGAAGATCACGGCATCGTTTATTCATCGCAAGTCCCCGAATCAGGCCCCTGCAGTCCCCTCGCCGAGCACCTCGGCGGCGCGACGGTCGGTAACCCCACGACTCAATACGCATCCTGGGTCATGGAGATTTCCAAGTGGCCGAGGTGGTTGGCAATTTAGCGGGTAGTCAGCCCGGCCTCATCCAGCATCATGGCCGCGGTCTTGCGGAACACAGGGCTGGTGACCCGTTCAGCGGTGCTGAGTGGACCGGCGGCAACATCCTGTTGATTACCTCCCGTGTCGGGTGTATCTTGCTGTGCAAGTTGCATGCTAGATGCTCACACCATCAGTCGATCGAGTCAACGGGAGACACATTCGTGGCGCACGTTGCCGCCTCACGTGGTGTTGAAGGATTTCCGGCTATCGATTCAACCCGGGCGCACACGGCTCGGGTGTGGAACTACTGGCTGGGCGGCAAGAACTATTATCAAGTTGATCGGGAGGTGGGCGATCAGGTTTTCGCCGTCTTGCCGGACATTGTTGACGCTGCGCGTGCCCAGCGGGGATTCCTCGTCCGCGCTGTCCGCTATCTTGCTGGCGAGGCGGGGATCCGTCAGTTCCTCGATATCGGCACTGGTTTACCCACTGCCAACAACACTCATGAGGTCGCTCAAATGGTGGCGCCGGAGTGTCGCATCGTCTACGTCGATAATGATCCCTTAATCATGGCACATGCCCGCGCTCTGCTTACCAGCACACCTGAAGGCATCACTGATTATATCTTTGCCGACGTACGCAATCCGGACAAGGTCTTGCAGGAGGCCGCTCGAACGCTTGATTTCACTCGACCGATCGCACTGATGCTGTTGGGGATCATGGAGCACATCATGGATACCAACGAGGCGTATGCGATCGTGGATCGGCTAGTGGATGCGCTGCCTGCGGGGAGCTATTTAGTGTTGTGCGATCCCACGACTGAGGTTCGTCCCGAGGTGATGCGTGAAGCCGTACGGCAGTGGAACAAAAGCGCCACGCCACCGGTTAAGGCTCGTAGTCGGCAGGAGTTGCATCGTTTCTTTGACGGTGTGGAATTGCTGGAGCCCGGCGTGGTTTCGGCTACCCTGTGGCGACCCGACCCAAGCGTCATTGGTACTCCGGCCGAGGTATTCAACTTTAGTGGTGTGGGACGAAAGCCGTGATCAAGGCCTCTGCGCGACCGGGTATTTTCACGGTACGGGTCTTCAAGGCGACTACATAGGTGTGAAC
>JALZCN010000103.1 GCA_030863045.1 Actinomycetota bacterium
ACCCAGTCCGAGCCACTGGCGAGGACGACCCTCACGGCGGAGTCCTCAACGGCGCCCCCGACGCCAGGTCGGCACTGCAATCTGGGGACAGAATGCAGTGCCGACGCCTACGCGGTAGCGGGCTACCGACCACTCCCGCTGAGCAGGCCACCACCGACTATCACGCTCGCCAGACCGACCACCAGGTGCAGGATGTTGTCCCCGTTAATCCCAGGGGGGATGGACAGCAAAGACATGTAGCCCAGATAGCCCAACAGGGCGACCAGGACTAAGGCGCCACCGACCGCGATGTTCATGCCCTGATTGCCGGCAGGGGTAAGCGTGAACGCCCCCAGCAGCCACAACAGCCCGAAGATGATGTACACGAGGTTGTGGAAGCCGTTTGTCTGGAACAACCCGAAAATCGCATGGTCTGTCATTTCGGTGAAGTTGGTGAAGCCCGTCAGGAAGAACCCAAGGATCCCAAGGACTATCACGACGAGGCCGAGGATCACGGAATACATCTGGTCGATCGTTCTGGGTCCCGGCCTGCTGTCGAGCTTGATCCCAAACTTGTCTTCCGGGCTAAGAGTCGACATTTTGTCCCCTTCCACTGGACACTGCTGTACTCGACGCCCACCGGCGCCGGCGCTACGCAACGAACCTGGGACGCCAGTTGGTCCAGACCAGCTGCGGCACTGACTGCGGTAGCTGCGCAGGTATTGGCGTCGTTGGCCCGAGTCGGGAGTCTCGGCGAGACAGGAACCGGCTGAGGCCACTGCGGTCACGACCGTGTTGTAGAGCGTGGACGGTGCGGGCGCGGCTCTCCACGGTCAGCCGGCAGCACCCCTGCGGGGGCCGACCCGCGGTACGACCAGGCTCGAAATCCTTCCATCGGTTACTGACCCATCCGGCGGCCCGCAGCCGTTGCTGAATCGGGTAGATCGTGCCCGGCTCCAGTCCGCTGGCGGGCATGATCTCCAACCCATACAGCTCGGTGTCGAGGCGATCGGGCAGTGCCCCCAACACCGCCAGAACACCTACCATCCTCCGCAAACCCGCCATGAGACCTAATTCTATATAAGCAGTGTCCAGAGGGTCGAGGGATAGGCGTCGAGTCATTCGGACGAGGAGTACAGCGACACTGGCATCGCCTGAACACGCCAGCAGAAGATGATGCCTTCTCACGAGCGCATAGCTCCAGTTCAATCGTTACGACGCGACACTCCAAGGCAACCCACGCACGGGCGACCAGTGTTTGGGGCGGAGAGGCTCGACCCACCATCCATCGCTACATCAACGGCGACGAACGGTGGTGACCTTCCTCGAAGGGGGATCCGGGAATAAGATTCAGACCCTGGACGACCGGCAGGTGGTGGCAAGTCGTTGGCTGCGACTACGGATCAGAAGGCCTTACCGCCGTCCCTACCCAACCAGAGAAGCCATGCCTGCCAAGTCACGGACCAATCGTGGGCTCATCTTTGGTCGCATCCCGCATGCGTCCGTCTGCGTTCAGCGGCGTTCGGATCAGGGCTGCAATGAGGTTACGGTGGAGGCAGGACTTGGTGACTCGCATCCCGAGCCCTGAAAATCGGAAGGTCGGCGATTCGACCCCGCCCCTAGCCACTAGTCCTGACCAGCGCAAGCAGTCGCCTGTGATGATCTATGACGATCTTTGTCTAATTTAGCTGCCCGTTCCGCTGCTTGCACTCGCCGCATGGCACGCGGGAAGCAGGCCTAGAAGACCTCCTAGTCTTGAGCCGGATGCCGTCATGCAACTGCACTCAAGACCACGAGGGTTTCTCTCGATGGCGCTTAGCCAGCTGGTATCGCCACCCGATCTCAACCAGAACGTCGCCAAGGTTGGTGGAGCAAGCGGACTCTGCTCGTCACGCGTTCGGTGTCGGTGTCGGCGACGGAGTGGGTGTCGGCGACGTAGTCGGTGACGGTGAAGGATTCGGCGACGGGTGCTGGCTCGTGAGCGATGAGACGCAGTCGCCAATGTTCTTGAACGTGGCGTTGAAGGCTTCGGGTTGCTGCTGCTGGATTTGTTTGCACGAGGCTGGGAAATAGCGCTGCTGTGTCCGTTGCTCTGATAATGCTGACGCACGCGCCGTGCTGAGCCCGAAGTCGGCGTTCTGACCGCAGAGCTGACTGATTTCGGCACCGAAAGCCGTGTCGCGGTCAGGGTTAGGTTAGGGAATCTTCGTGGCGGACTGGCGCCCCGGGTGCCAGCTACGTGGACCTGCTGCAGCGGGACCTCCCGGACGACCGACGGAAGCGGCTTGAGGCACTCGCAGAGCAGGCCGAGCAGCAGTGCCGCGAGTTCGGGAACGAGCCGCCGAGCAAGCGCCGCGGTGGGCGAGCGTGCTCAGGTGGCCAGGTGGTCGCGTAGCCAGGCGATGTCGTCGGCTTGGGTGGCGGGGTCGGTTTCGAGTATCACGGTGGCGCCGGCCGCGGCGCAGACCGCCACCAGCTGCTCGGCCTCGATGGTTCCCTGGCGCACCGGCGCGTGCCGGTCCCGAGTCGAGCCGAACTCGTCGCGCGAGTTGTTGCAGTGCACTAGATCGATCCGGCCGGTGATAGCCATGACCCGGTCGACGGCGCCCGCCAAATCCTCTCCGGCGGCGAACGCGTGGCAGGTGTCCAAGCAGAAGCCGACGTCGTAGTCGCCGATCGCCTCCCACAACCGCGCCAACGAGTCGAACCACCGCGCCATCGCGTTGTCTCCGCCGGCGGTGTTCTCCACCAGGATTCGGGTGGCGAAACCGCCGGCGGCCGATTGCCGGGCGAACATCTTGCGCCAGTTTTCGACCCCCTGAGCGGGATCCTCGTCTTTGGCGAGGTGACCGCCGTGCACCACCAGACCGCGAGCCCCCACGGTGGCAGCCGCCGCGGCGTGCTGGGCAACCAGCTTGCGAGAAGGAATGCGGATGCGGTTGTTCAACGAGGCCACATTGATGACATACGGTGAGTGCACGTATACCTCGAGGCCTGCAGAACGGAGCTCACCGGCGTGTGGATGTCCGCGGGGCGGAGTCCAACTTTGCGGATCCGCGAGAAAGAATTGCACCGCCGAGGCGTTGCGCTCCGTAGCGGAACGCAGCGGATTATCGTCGCTAACGTGGGCTCCAATCCGCATGTTCGTAGCCTAGTTGGGGCGGTTGAGGCCGATCGATGCACCCGCACAGTAAGCGGTGAGTGCACAGCGTAACCACGATCTACTGAAAGTGCTGGTCACCGTCACGGATAGCCTCTATGGTCGTTACTCTACAGACACAACCGGGTACTGAGCGACACGGAGGCTCCTATGGGTACACGGGCGAGGGTGACCACGGTCGCCGGTGCAGCGACGTTACTGTGCGCTGCTAGCACGTTCGGAGGGGGCTTGGCGGCCCTCGCCGCGCCCTCCACCGTTTTGACCCCCGCACCCGTCCTGGCAAACGCCCCCGCACCGATGCTGGTTGGCGGCTGCGGGGACACGGTGCGTGGTTATCCCGGCCAGCGAGTGGGTGTACGGGTGGCAAGTCTTCCGGTGATCGACGTCGGTGCGGTGCCCTCCGGTGGGCCCACCACGTTCGACGCCACACCAGCTCTACGTGAGGCGATGGGACCGGTGGCTCCGAAATGTATGATCACCGCTGAGCCGCTCTCACCGGTCACGGCTCCCGTAGAAAAGATGATCAATCCCGCCGTTGCCCCATTTACTGGCGCGGTCGGTGAGCTTCCCGCTCTGGGCAAGCCCTCGTCTCCGGGGGCGCCGGCCGCGCCGCCGCCGGGGGCGCCGGCCGATCAGCCACAACCCGGCGCGGCGCCGGCACCTACCATGGCCCCGACGAGTTTTGGTCCGTTCTACGGGCCGATGATGCCGAGCGACTTCCCGTTCGCGCTGGGCCGCTACAACAGCGGGTTCCCTCGCTACAACTACGCTGAGCTGCTGCAAATCGGTCGTCCCGGTGCTCTGGGACGGATGTCGACCGGCATGCTCACGGCAGATCTGTTCGGTACGCCGCAGCAGATCAGCAACGGCTCGGCGCTGGGCAAGCAGAGCGCCGCGGCCAATGATGTGGCCGCTGCAGGCCGGGCGTCGGCGTTGCCCGCGACCGGTGTCGAGCGGATCGCCCTGCCGGTGCTGGTCGCCGTGCTGATGCTGGCCAGTGTGACCGCTGCGTTGTTGCGGGGCTGGGTCCTCGGACGACGCTAGAAAGCCGCCGGTGAGCTCAATCC
>JALZCN010000108.1 GCA_030863045.1 Actinomycetota bacterium
CGGGTGCGGGCGGGTAAGGCGCTGGGCGCCTTGCGGAAGGAGGCGATGATCACCTTCAAGCAGCCGCCGTGGGTGCCCACCGGTCTGACCGGTTACGACCGGCCGGACCGGCTGCGCATCGGCTTCACCCCCGACTGCCTTGGCCTCGATGTGAACATCAATGGCCCGGGTGACCCGCGCGTGGTCGACCCGGTCACGATGAAAGCGGACTTCGGTCCTGGCGATCTATCCCCCGACGGGGAGATTGTCAAAGGAGTATTTCGAGGGCGACCCGACGCTATCGGTGCGTGGGGACACCGCCGTGGAGTGCTGGCGCATCATCGAGCCGGTGCTCAGGACATGGCGCGATAACCAGGTGCCCTTGCAGGAATACCCGGCCGGCAGTCCCGGACCTGCCGACCGCTTGCATGGTGGATAGACAATGTTCGGGTGTAAGCCTCAGCGCCGACCGCCATGAGGGGCTTCACGAGGTGATGACATGCCGGACGCGCGCGGTGTCGGCCGCGGTCCAGCCGTCCGGTGCCGCGACGGCGACCCAGGCGTCGAGTATCAGGTCGCTGTAGTTGTGCCCGTGCCCGTCGGGAACGGACTGGGCGTGGGTCAGATCGGCGGTGATCTGCCAGAACGTCACGACGGGGTACCAGCTCATGGCCGGCGAGACGTCGTCGCCCCGGGGTTCTTCCAGCCAGTCGGGTCGGCGGAACAGCAGTTCCGGGGACCACCACACGATGGGGTCGGAGGGATGCTGCAGGTACAGCACCCGCGGCGCTATCCAGGGCGTGGGTGGCTGCGCCAGATCCGCTGGGTCGCTGGCGAACCGCACGATCAGCCCGCTGGCATACACCGGCTCAATCTCCAGGCTGCCGGGGTCGCGCCGCTCCACAAGGCTGCTCCACATGCGGTTGGAGTTCGGCGGTCCCACCCAGAGCACCCCGTCGACCTGAGCGCGGATGTCGCCCAGCGTGGTGAAAGCGGCCTCCGACCCCTGGGACCCGAGGCTCTCGCCGTACACGAGTAGCCGCGGGCGGTCCCCTTCGGGCAGCTGGTCCATGCGGGCATGGACGGCATCAAAGAGAAGCCGACCAGCCTCCTGGGAGCGGGAGCGGTCGACCACAAAAGACAGCCAGCTGGGCAGGTAGGAGTATTGGGTCGCCACGATGGCGGTGTCGCCGCCGTACAGCAGCTCCAGGCTCTCCGGCGCGGGCGCGTTGACCCAGCCGGTCCCCGTCGTGGTGACGATCGCGAGGACCGACCGGCCGAAGGCCCCGGTGCGTTCCAGCTCGCCCACCGCGAGGTCTGCGCGTTCCTGCGCGGTCGGGGCGGAATTCAGTCCGACATAGACCCGGACGGGATCCAGGGGTGGGCGCGCCCCGGCCTCGGCCAGCTCCTGCGGTGACCGGCCACCGGCGACAAACCTGCGCCCTTCGCGGCCGAGCGTGTCCCAGGAGACGAGGGACGCGGGGGAGCCGGAGCGCGTGGGCTGCTGCGGCTGGTCAACCCCCGGGTAGGTGCCGCTGTTGGCCCCGCTGAACGCGGAGTCGGCGACCGACAGGGCGTGCCTGAGCAGCACGTCGTTGACCACCGTAACGACCAGGAGACCGGCCAGCACGGCGCCGATTGCCTTGGCCAGTCGCCGGGGCAGCCGCGCCCACCTGCCCAGCGCGCGGGCAAGGAATCGGGCCAACCAGCGGATGCCACGTGCCGCAGCCAGCAGCCCGACTCCGACGACGACGAGCAGCGGACCGGCCCGCAACCATCCACTGGTCGTGGTCTGCTCCATCGACATCAGAGCCGCGACCTCACGCTGCCACGACGCGGCGACGACGAGCATCGTCACCAACAGGACCGGTGCCGCGAGCAGCAGGACGGCCCACCCGGCCGCGGGTCCCCACGGAGGCGCGCGGTGACAGACGAGATCCCAGACGCGTCGCCACCGGGCCGAGTGCCGTGCGAGCCAAGCGAGGATAACCCCAACCCCGTAGCCCGCCGCGGCAGAGATGCCGGAAACGACACCCTGGAAAACCCAGTCCCTGGGCACCAGCGACGGTGTCATGGCCAGCGCCGCCCACACCGTCCCGACCGCCAATCCCACAGGATGCAGGCGCACCCAACGACGCGCGGGCCGCTCCGCTCGATCGATTCGAGGCACGCGGGGACGCACCGACGATTCGCTCGTCACCGTCACCGCGGGTTCCGACACCCCCGGATCGTAGGACGCCTACAGGCGCTATCGCGCCCGAAGCAGGCCACACCAGCCACGTTATCCGTCTTGATTTGCACGGAGGTCTGTGGTGACTTCTCGGTTGGTGCGCCCGTGGTGAGGAAAGAGGATCACCGGGCTGGATCTCGACCACTGCAGTCCCTACCGGGATCCCGTACGTTTTGCTTCGTCAGTCCTTGCATGAGGAGCTGCCCGTGGTGGTCACTCGCGGTGGTGCGACAGCCTCCCGCGAGGGTCCCCGGCGCCACGGGCTGCCGGTGGATCGCCAGGGGTGGGTGGCGTGTGCAGCTGCGGTCGCGGGGTTCGTCCTGTGTCTGGTCGGCTGGCTGGCGGGGGGCGGCGCGGTTTCGCTGCCCTGGGCGCCGAGCTTGGGCTTGCGTCTGAGCTTCTCGCTGGATGGGCTCGGTGCGCTTTACGCGCTGCTGGCCACCGGTGTCGGCGTCCTCGTCTTCGCCTACGGCACGCATTACCTGTCCCTGCACCTAGAGCAGGAGCACTGCCCGGCGTCGGAGCGATGGCGGTTCTGGCCCTGGATGGCACTGTTCGCGGTGGCGATGGTGGGGCTGGCCACGGCTCAGGATCTCGTGTTGCTCTTCGTCTTCTTCGACTTGACCGCGGTCTGTTCGTACTTCCTCATTGGCTTTGACCGCGCTGAACGCGAGGCGGGGTCGGACAGGGCCTCTTTGCGGGCGGTGCTCGACGTGGACACATCAGTGGTGGTCATGCGAACCTCCCTGTAGCGGCAATGTGATCGCTATACAGATCCGGTCAGGAATCTCGGTGGCTACGCCGCCGGAATGCCGTGGGCAGCCAGTGGGTCATGTGGTTGGGGTTGGGACTGGCCGGGCAGGCGCGGGGATAATGCGGGCACGTCGACGGTCGCCGGGGTCAGTGTCCGGCGGGTGGCCATCGTGGGGGGAATGACCAGCACGGGGCAGGTGGCGTGCCGCAGGCAGTACCAGCTCACCGACCGGTGCCATAGTCCAGTGGCCCGCGGGCCGTAGTGCCCGACAACCAGCAGGGCGGCACCGTCAGCCTCCTCGGCGAGCACTGGGCCAGCCGGGCCACGGACCACACTTTGCCGCACGGCAACCCGCGTCGTCGCGTCGGGGACCCGCGCCAGTGCGGCCGCCACCACCTGGGCCAGCTCGCGCTCGGCACGAGCCTTTTGCTCAGCTTCTGGTGGCACTGGCTCACCGGTGACTTCGGCTTCCCACCTGCGGGCCACTACCGGCGTCCAGCAGCGGACCGCATGCACCTGGGCACCGATCCGGGCGGCGTGGGCCAGTGCCCACCGCAACGCGGTGTAGCTGGCCGGGGAGCCGTCGACACCGACCGCCACTATCTGCTGGCCCATCTCGGCCTCCTCAGCAGCAACACCCTCTATATCCATGATGTGTTAACGTTAGAACCGACTGATTGTTTCGTCAACAGGAGTTGGTTATAGATGGAGTCCCGGGAGGGCCAGATCTCGGCGGTGACTGCGCTGGACGAGCCGACCCGCCGCCGGCTGTATGACTACGTGGTGCGCCAGCCTGAACCGGTCAGTCGCGACGACGCTGCCGCCGCACTACAGCTGCGCGCACCACAGCGGCGTTTCATCTCGACCGGCTTGGTGGAAGAGGGCCTGCTCGAGGTGGTCTACCAACGCCGCACCGGCCGCACCGGCCCCGGCGCGGGACGCCCGGCCAAGCTGTACCGGCGCTCGGATCAGCAGGTGGCTGTGTCACTGCCCCAGCGCCGCTACGACCTGGCCGGGCAGCTGTTGTCCAGCGCCTTGGAGCACGCCGAGCGCTCCGGGGACTCACCGCGGGCGACTCTTGACCAGCGTGCCTACCAGATGGGCCAAGAACTCGGTGACACGGCGCGCAGCACCGCTGGTGATCGGGATACCCGAAAGACCGTACTGCAGGTACTTGAGGCATACGGTTTCGAACCGCGTAGTGAAGACGGCACCGTGACGCTGGCCAACTGCCCCTTCCACACCCTGGCGCAGGACTACACCGAAATGGTGTGCGGAATGAACCTACGTCTGCTCGATGGGCTCCTCGACGGCTTAGCTCCCACCGGACTGACCGCCCACCTGGACCCCGCCCCATCCCGCTGCTGTGTCCGCCTTCACCTCACCGACCCGGGTCAG
>JALZCN010000121.1 GCA_030863045.1 Actinomycetota bacterium
AGCCGGGGCAGGCGAAGCCGAGCCGGGACCGCGATGCCATCGTGGCCCTCGCCAGCGATGTCGGCGAGTGGCTGCGGCGCGAACACGGTCTGGCGATCCGTGAGATTCAGGTTCCCGAGCCCTACAAGCACCCCCACCAATGGCAAGCCGACGCGTTGCTCCTCTCGCTGCTCGCCGGCGGGGCGGCCGCCCTGCTGCTCAGCACGATCCTGGTCGCGAACATGCTCAACAATCTGTTCACCCAGCAGATACCGCAGATCGGCATCATGAAAGCTATGGGTGCGCGATCCGGCAACATCGGGCGCCTGTACCTGGCGATGACGCTGTTCGTGGCCGCCGCGGCCACGCTGCTCGCGCTGGCCCCCTCCATCCTGCTCGGCCGCCTCGCGGTCGGAAATTTCCTCGGGTTCATCGGCGTAGAGCCCGCCAGCCTCGCGGCGCCCTGGTGGGCCTACATGGTAGCCCCCGCTGTGGGCCTGGGCCTGCCGCCCTTGATGGCCCTGATTCCACTGGTCAAAGCCAGCCGCACCACAGTACGGGCGGCGATCGACTACCATGGCCTTGGCTCGAGGCCGAGCGCGGCGACCGGCGTCCTGGCCCGGCTGAGTCGCATTCGCCGCCTCGACCGTGGCCTGCTCATGGCGCTGCGCAACACCATCCGGCGTCCCGCCCGGTTCCTGCTCTCCGTTGGCCTGCTGGCCAGCGCCGGCACGGTCTTCGTCGCCGGGATGTCTCTGAGCAACGGTGTGGAGGCGATAGCCGAAGAGCAGAAGCAGCAGCGCAACTGGGATGTCGACGTGCAACTGGCCAGCCCTGCCTCGATGGATGAGGTCACCACCATTCTGGAGCAGGTGCCCGACATCAGCCGGGTCGAGGGCTTCAACGTCGCGGAGGCGGGCGTCGCCGGGCCAGGACAGATGCCCATCACCAGCACCTATCCCGACCAAGGACACGGCCGCGTCTCGGTGACCGCGATTCCAGAAGATACCACCATGTTCACACCTCCCAAGCTGCTGGATGGCCGCTGGTTGAACCAGGGTGAAACCGGGACGGTAGTGCTCAACCAGATAACCCGCAAGAACACCGTCCCCGGCATTCACGCCGGTGACACTGTGCAACTGATCGTTGGCGGAAAAACCACCACCTGGCGCGTGGTAGGTATAGCCGAAGAAAGGGAGGGCGGTGGTGGCGTCTACACCACTGCCAAGGGTTTCGCCGACGCCATGGGCCAGCCACAGCTGGTCAACCAGCTGCGCATCGCCACCAACAGCCACGACGAGCAGGCCCGCAAAGCCGTCGCCGACGCCGTCAGCAAAAACCTCACAGACGCGGGGATCGAGGTGAAATCCGCGGCTTCGATCAGCCGGAGCGAGGCCATATCCGCGGGTCACCTTGGCCCTATCATCCTGATTCTGCTGGGGATTGCCCTCCCCCTTGGCGTGGTCGGCGTCATCGGCCTGGCCTCGACGATGAGCACCAACATCCTCGATCGGACCCGGGAGTTCGGTGTCATGCACGCCATCGGAGCACTCCCCAAGACCGTTCGCCGCATCGTCGTCGCCGAAGGCGTCTTCCTGGCCATCACCAGCTGCCTGGTGGCGGTCATCCCGGCGCTCGCACTCACCGCACTCCTCGGCGCAGGGCTCGGTGACCTCTTCTTTTCAGCACCGCTGCCCTTCAGGGTCTCCATGCTCGCCGTCGGCATCTGGATCGCACTCGTCATCCTCGGCGCCGTACTGGCCACTGAAGCAGCGGCAACCCGCGCATCCCGCATCACCGTCCGCGAAGCCCTCGCCTATGTCTGACATGAAGGCTTCGTTCGGCCTCTGTGGGCTGGCTTCAGGATGGAACACGTAGGCAGCCGCCCTCAGCTTCGAGGACGCACAACCAGCCCGTGCTCTGCCGACAGAGCCGCTGTGGCATCCAGGGTCGCCCCCGCGGAGCGCCCCGATCGCCTCGCTCCACAGCTTAGTGCCAGCTTGGAGTACGGGACGACAAGAAGCGAGACAACTTGACTTGATAGAGTCAATATGTCTCGGTAAACTAGTGGCGTCACGGGAACCCTGGCAACCACGTGGGAGGAGAGGAGACCCAGATTGCTGACCCGCCCCGCCGCCCCGGCACCGACGACGGCGGCTCGGGGCCTGCCCGTGGATCGAGCACCGGCACACCAAGCTGGGTGAAGGTTGTTGGGATCATCGTCATCGTCGTGGTCCTGCTGGTCGTCGCCATGATGTTCATCGGTGGTGAGCACGGCCCTGGTCGCCATGCACCGTCCGGTGACGCTGGTGGCCAGGCACCGGCCTCCAGCGTGATGGAAGAGTACGCACCGCCGG
>JALZCN010000127.1 GCA_030863045.1 Actinomycetota bacterium
ACCTTGCAGCTTGACATCCAGTCAATGGCCAAGAGGTAATCCGTCGCGGCCGCGAAGGCGGCGATCGACGCGCTGATCGCAGCCGATCCGCCGGCGCCCGGTGCCACGCCTGCTCCACGCATTCAGCAGGCTGAGCGGGGTTATCGGGTGGTCGTTCACCCCGCTCAGCCCACTGAATACGACTACCCTGCTACCCAGCCAGATCCGATAAGCGACATTATGACAAAGAGTCTTCCCTGACCGCTAGCATGCCAGCGCACCCTGACCGTCTCAGCGGGAATCAAGCATGTCTCCGCGCAGCTGGGCAGATCGCCGGCTCGGTCGCCATGGTCGTCTCAAACCGATGAGTGGCTACGTCGGTCAGCATATGTTGACGACATTCGTCGTGTCAGCGTATGCTGACTCCATGACGACTGTGGCGGACCTGGGCCAGGCGGCAACGAGCGCTGAGCCGGTGGTAGGGCTTCCCGCGGTGGCCGCGCTACGCCGACTTGTCGAGCAGCTTGAGGCCGCGCAGGTCCAACAGGCACGGCTGGCCGGTTGGTCGTGGCAAGACATCGCCGGCTGTCTAGGCGTCACCAAGCAGACGGTCCATCGCAAGTACCGCAGCCGGACGGGGGGGTGAAACGTCATGTTTCAGGGCGACACCGCCGAGTCAAGCGCGACGCTCGAAGCTGCGTACTCGCAGGGCCGACGGCTGCAGTCATCGGTGATCGGGCGAACCGGTGTCGTCCAGCCGTCGTCGAAGCCGACCGTGCGGCGCTACGGTCGCTCGGGCTCGACGACGAAGCATTACGCGAGGCCGCGATCGAGCACTTCGGTCCCGCGGTCTTCGACCCCCGTCCTCGGGGTCACCGTCCGTTGTTCCCGCTGGGCGCGGGTCTTGCCGAACGTCGGTGCGCGGCGCTGCGGCCGCAGATCGGGCACGATGCACAAGCGCTCTACGAAGCGTCCTTGCGATTCGCACTCGCCCGGCGCGACCGAAACCACGACGCGCACCATCTTCTGCTGGCGATGCTTGCGGTCGACCGCGGAGTGGGCTGGCTGATCGGCGAACTGGGCGTCGACCAAGTTTCACTACGATCGACGGTCGACGGCACCTTCCCGCTCCGCAGCGGAAACCTCCTCATGCGCATCGAGCGACAACTGGCTTGGCCGTACAGGAGCCAGCAGATCAGACGGCGGCACGGGAGGGCAACGGGGTGCTGACTCAGCGCCGGCAATGAAGGCCGCACATTGTGGCCAGGTTCGGCCAGGTGGCAGCGTTGGCCGTGGGATATGTCAACCGCGAGGACTTGACCGAGAAGGCGTTCATCCCCGACTTCCTCGGCATCCCGAATAATCCGTCGGGTCGGATCTACCGCACCGGGGATCTGGGCCGGATCAACAGTGATGGTGAGATCGAATACCACGGCCGGATCGACCTTCAGGTCAAGATCCGCGGCTACCGCATCGAGCTGACCGAGATCGAGTCGATCTTGCTACAGGTGCCCGGGATCGCGGCTGCTGTGGTCGACACCTACCGTCCCGAGCCCGACACTGTCGAGCTGGTCGGTTACTACAGCCTGCGCCGCGACACCGTGGCCGTCGATCCTGAGATGATCTATGCCGAGCTGCGCGAGCGACTGCCCGCGTACATGGTGCCTGCCTACCTCGAACAGCTCGCCGGATCCCGCTGACCACCAGTGACAAGGCCGACCGCAAGAACCTGCCGGCGCCGACCACCCGGCGCGGCGCGCCGCCCGGCGAGCACGTGACGCCGGCCTCCGCGACAGAGGAGCTGCTCGCGGAGGTCCTCGCGGACAGCCTTCATCTGGATCAGGTGGCGGTGACCAGCCATTTCTTCGACGAGCTCGGCGCGAACTGGTTGCTGATGACGCAGTTTTCGGCCCGAGTCCGCAGACGAACCGACCTGTCGATCTCCATCAAGGACATCTACAGAACCCCACGGTGCGGGAGCTGGCCAACGCCTTGGGCGACGCCGTCCCGAACCGGCGTTCGACCGCCACCACGCCGGTGATCCGCACCAGCAGTGTCGGCTACGTGCTGACTGGGGTGGCTCAGCTGCTGCTGTTCCTGGCGTTGGCTTACCTCGGCGGGCTGCTGCTCGACCGGGCTTACCGGTGGGCGTCCGGCGGCACCGGCTGGTGGGAGATATACCAGCGGGTGATGGTGTTCGGCGCCGCCACGTTCGTCGGCTTTTGCGCCCTTCCGATCCTGGCCAAGTGGCTGCTCATCGGCCGCTGGAAACAGACCCAGGTCCGGCTGTGGAGCCCGGCCTATTTCCGATTCAAAGGGCTCATTCGAGTCAACCCGATGGTGTTGTTCGCCGGCTCCCCAGGCTACAACCTCTACCTGAGGGCGCTCGGCGCCAAGATCGGCAAAAACGCGGTGATCCTCTCCCGCGCCGTGCCAGTGGCGACCGATTTGATCACCATCGGCGACGGCGCCGTTATCCTCCCGGGGTGCTCCTTCGCCGGTTACCGGGCCGTCGCCGGCCGGTTGCAGATCGGTCCCGTCACCCTGGGCGCGGACGTGCTGGTCGGGCAGAACACCGTGCTCGACATCGGCACCACGATGGGTGATGGTGCCCAACTCGGCCACAGCTCCTCGCTGCACACCGGGCAATGGGTGCCGCCCGGCCACAGCTGGCACGGTTCACCGGCCGAGCCGGGTCAGGCGAACTACCGGGCAGTCGCTCCGGCCCGATGCGGCACGGCTCGCAAACTGGGTTACAGCCTGCTGCAGCTGTTCGGCGTGTTGGTGCTCGGTTCGGTTGGTTTCACCGTCGTGGTCCTCGCGATGACCATGACCCCGCCTCTTGTCGCGCTGATCGGTCCGGGTGCACCGTTCCTGGGTCGCTCGGGCTTCTACCTGGCGCTCGCGGTCGTCGCGTTCGGGCTGGTGCTGGCTCTGCTGACGGTCGCGCTGGCCGTGATGATGACGGTGCCCCGGCCGCTCAAGCCGTTCATCACCCCGGGTCGGGTTTATCCCCCCTACGGGTTGCACCACATCACCCAGCAGTTCATCACCGGCCTGAGCAACTCGAGGTTCTTCGTACTGCTGCTCGGCGACAGTTCGTTCATTGTGCACTTCGTGCGCGGGCTGGGCTATGACCTGTCGCACGTTGAGCAGACCGGATCGAACTTCGGTACCCAGCTACATCACGATTCTCCATTCCTGACCACGGTGGGCACCGGAACCATGGTCTGCGACGGATTGTCGGTGATGAATGCCGACTTCTCGAACACCTCCTTCCGGGTCAACCCGGTGCTGATCGGCGAACGGAACTTCGTCGGGAACGACGTCGCTTTTCCAGCGCATGCCCGCGTCGGAAACAATTGCCTACTCGCGACCAAGGTCATGGTCCCGATCGACGGACCGGTCCGGCATGACGTCGGCCTGCTGGGCTCGCCACCGTTCGAGATCCCGAGGACCGCGCTACACGGCACAGCTGCCGGCTGTCCCCGTACCCCGGAGGCACTGCGCAGCCGGCTGGCCGCCAAGAACAGACACAATGCCGGCGCCATCGCAGTCGTGCTGTTGCTGCGCTCGACCGGGTTGTTCGCCGGTCTGCTGCTCGTGGCGGTCGCCATCAACCTGTGGGGGCAGTTCGGCGAACTCGCTATCGCGGCCGCGCTGGTCGCGGTCCGGCTGATCCTCACCCTTTACTCGGCGCTGCTCGAAAGGGCCGTGTTGGGGTTCCGACCGCTGACTCCCCAGTCCTGCTCGATCTATGACCGCTACTTCTGGCATCACGAGCGGTTGTGGAAGTTCTACATCACTCCCCTGCTGCGTGGAACACCATTTCAGAGTGCGATCTGGCGACTTGCGGGCCTGCGAATCGGTCGCCGAGTGTTCGACGACAGCTGCGTCATCCCGGAGAAGAGCCTCGTCAGGATCGGAGACGACGCGGTGCTGAACGCCGGCAGCGTCATCCAGTGCACTCGCTGGAGGACGGTTACTTCCAGTCCGGTTATACCTCCATCGGGATCGCCGCTACCGTCGGCATCAAGTCCTTCGTTCACTACGGCGTCACTATCGGCGACGGTGCGGTGCTTGACGCCGACGCCTTCCTCCTGAAAGGTGAAGAGATCGCCCCGCATGGGCGCTGGCGCGGCAACCCGGCGAGCGCTTGGACAGGTCCGGTCGCGCGGGTCTCTCTCGAATGCCTTCACAGCTGACCGGTCGCCGATCTCACCAACGAATGTGGTCTGTCGGCATGTTGCGTCGATGTCTATGCCGGGAAACTCGGTCTGAACGTTACACCGTAGGTACCCAGTGTCAGGAACCTACGTCGCCTTTGCCCTTGCCTACGTGTTCGAAAGCAATCTCGGACTACGTAGCTGACCTGCGCAGATTTACGTGCAGGTACTGATTGCCCTGCGACGGCGCTGGTGGGCAGGGTATGGGGAGCCGAATCGGCAATGCCACCGATGCGGTTTTTCCCGGATACCACCGGGACCACTTTCCCTAGGAGGAATTCGATGTCTGACGCACTGAGCTTTGTAGAGATCGACGCGCAGCAAGTGGAGTTGCTGCCGGCGCGTACCGTCTTGTCTCTGTTCAGCACCGGCGGCGGCGGTGGCCGTGGTGGCAACGGCGGCGTTGGCGGCGACGGTGGCGTTGGCCGTGGAGGCCTCGGCCTGAACATCTTGAACATCAACCTGTTCGGTGACCAGGTCAACAGCGCGGGTAACGGTGTCGGCGGTGCCGGTGGCAGCGCCGATGGCGGTGCCGGCGGAGCCAACTTCAGCTGATGGTCGCAGCGGTGCCGCTGGTGAGCGCGTGCGGTGCGTTGGCTGGGGAGGGGCGGTGCCCGACGCGGCCGCCCCTCCCCATCATCGATGGCTTTCGCTCGGGCAGCGGCATGAGGCGGGCGCCGATATGCGGTTCAATCCCTTCCGTCGCGTTTGATATCGGAAGTGACGTCTCTGTTCCGACGTGCCGGAAAAGTGGTGTTGCGATGCTGCGGAGAAAGCGCTAGCAGGTTCGCCTGAATGCGGGCAGAATCACTTGTGTTGCACCGGGCGGCAGCCGGGTGCTCACCCGAGGCCTGGAGCTATTTTCATGATGCAAATCTCGTCTCACAATCTGGAAGAGCTCCGCATGGTGCTGGCCGGAAAAGTGATCACGCCGGACGACGCCGACTATGACACCGTACGTATACAGTGGAACAACGACATCGATCGCCGCCCGGTAGCGGTCGCCCGATGCCTGTCGCCGGCTGATATCGCCGCAGCGCTCACTTTCGCCCGCGAGCAAGGGCTGGAGATTTCGGTGCGCGGTGGGGGCCATGCGTTCTCCGGCGCCGGTGTCTGCGACGGCGGATTGATGATCGACCTCAGCGCGATGCGGCGGGTCTCCGTCTGTGCCGGGGCCCGGCTGGCCCAGGCGGAGGGTGGTGCCACCGTAGCCGAGCTGGACGCGGCAACCCAGGTGCATGGCTTAGCAGTGCCGACCGGGGTGATCAGTCACACCGGCATCGGTGGCATGACAGTCGGGGGTGGCATCGGATGGCTCACCCATAAGGCAGGGTTGACCATCGACAACCTGGTCTCCGTTGACGTGGTGCTCGCCAATGGCCGTTACGTGCACGCCTCGCGTGACGAGCACGCCGACCTGTTCTGGGCGGTCCGCGGCGGGGGCGGCAACTTCGGCGTCGTCACCTCGTTCGCGTACCGGCTCCACCCGCTCGACCCGATCCTTGGCGGCATGGTCGTCCACCCGATCGCACGGGC
>JALZCN010000161.1 GCA_030863045.1 Actinomycetota bacterium
AGGTAACACACCGCAGAAGCTAGGTGACCCTGGGTGGGGGCATAGCCGAGCATGCCACGTTCCGCGACGAATGAGTTGATCTGATCGCGGACGATCTCTCCGCGGCGGGTGGCCAGCGCCGCTATCGTGCGATAGTTGCGTGCTGCAACGTCGCCCGAGCCCTGCGGCTCGGTGATCTCCGGGTTGTGCAGCTCGGTGGCGTAGTCGTCAACGTCCAGCATCCGGGCGCCGATCGCCTCCAGCGGGCGTACAGCCAGGTCGTGGAGGATCTGCGCACCGGAACCGCCCGAGGACACCCGGTGGCGCCCAACGGCGTCGAGTCTGATCCGGGGGGAAACCCCGTCATCGGCCGTGACCAGCACCGCAACGCCGCCAAGCACGTCCTCCAGCACAGGCAGACCATGGCGCAGGTGCCCCTCGAACTTCATTCCGAGCTTTGGTAGCGAGCCGCCGGCGACGACCGCGACTTGCTCGAACACCCCTGCCACCACGAGGCTCGCGGCGATCACCAGTGCCGGGATCGGCGCAGCGCAGAAATTCTTGACGTCCGCTCCGGAAGACTCGGACAGGCCGGCGACCGCCGCGATGGTTTTGCCCATATTGCCGCCGCCACGCTGGTAGCGATCACCGACGGCTTCCTCGGAGCAGGACATCGTGTAGTTGATGGCTGCTGGGTCGAGATCGTGATCGTGGAGCAGGTGCAGCAGCGCCAGAGTGCCGGTGGCCTTGCAGGCCAGGTTCTCCAGCAGCACGCGCGCTACCAGCGACTCATCCTCGGCGTGTGCACCGCGCAGCGCGCCCGCGGAGGTGTCGGGTGCTAGGTGTAGGGGCAGGGCGCCGCTGGCCACGGCAGCGGCAACGTCCCCGGTTGCCGCGGGGATCCGGTCCCGTTCCAGGTACGCCGCCAACGGATGTTCGGCCATCCGTTTGGCGGCTCGCTCGGCGACCTCCGGGGCGAGCACCAGCAGATCGAACTCGTCGACCGCGGCCATCAGCCCCAGGAACTCCTCCTCCGGCATCAGTTCCCCGAACGGCGCGAAGCGGTCTGCGCCAACCCACGCAGCCTCGAGCCAGGGGCGGGGTGGCAGTTCGCGGGGGTGGCATCCGCCCAGGAAAGCCTGGTGCGGCGGGTAGCTGACGGCATCGTCGAAGCTGCGCAAGTTGGCCAAAAAGCGCGCCGTCAGCTCGGTGTCGCCAGCCAGTGTTCGCATTGGCTTGGAGCCGTGTCGGGCTAGGCCAGGGGTGTGGGCCAGCACGAGGCTGGCCGCTCGAACCACCGCTGCGTCAGGCATGGGCTCGCTCCGCGACGTCGGTATTGAAGATTGTCGGGCGCTCAACTCCGGTGGCGACCGCGTCCAGCGCGCTTTGCACCAATTGCCGCCGCCACGCTTGCTCGGCCGGTGGTGGCAAGTTCGGATCACCCGTCGGGTAGGGGATCCCCCGCCCCGGCACGATGCGCGGCGCTCCGACCTGCTCGGCGATGGTCACCAGATTGGTGATCAGAGCGGTGGGGATACCGGCCCGCTCCAGCTCCTTGGCAAGCGTTGACCCGCAACGCGTTCCGGTTCCTCAAGTAGCGGTGAGGATCGCCGCCTGCACGCCTGCCTTGCGCAGCTCCGCAGCCCACTCGACGCCGAACCGCCGCGCGGTGGCCACCGGCGTGCCGTTGCCCACCGTAACCAGAAACTCGTCGTGCAGCCGACCGATCGTGCCCTCGCGCTCCAGCCTGCGGGCCGCGTCCAGCGGCAGCAGCCGGTTGGGGTCGGCGTTGGCGGCGGTGGTTGCGAAGCCGCCGTCTACCGACTCCCAGTCCTCGGAGGCGAGCGCGTCGAGTCCCTCTATCTGGTAACGCAACCAGCGGGTGGCGCGTGCTGACTCGAGCCCGTCCGGGTTGCCGGTGGGCACCACGGCACCTTCGGTCACCAACGCGACGGTAGCGCCGGCAGCCTTGTCGACCGGTGCGGCCGGGTTGACCGCGTCGAATCCGCCGACGGGGATCTCGGTGCTTTCCTGGTCACCGGCTAGCCGGCGCAGCACGAGCTCCACCGCCCGGGCTGCGGCTCGCTGCTCGACCAACCGGCCGGTCCGGGCCGCCTTGGCAACCCGCCCATCTTCGGTGGTCAGCGTCGCGCCAGTGGCCAGCTTCGCGATCGCAGCGGCAACCCTCTGCATCGTCGGGCGCATCTGCCTGGAGGTCGCACCCGCGGCCACGACCGGGGCGGTACCCGCGTCGGCGATGCCCGGGTTGTCTGGATGCATCGAAGCCAGCGCTGGCAACCCAGCGGCGTCGGCGGCGGCAACGAGTCGAGCGCAGGCCAGGCCGTAGCGTCCGCTGCCGAAAGCGGGTCCGGCGACCAACAGCTCGGCACCGGCGTCGCGGGCCATCCCGAGCAGCTCCTTCGCGACGGCTGGGGTGGAGGCGGCATAGTCGTCGCCGCACGCGATCGTGGCCACAATCTGGTGCTCATCACCGAGCAGCTGGGCCAGCAGCCGGCTGGGACCGACCATCCGGTCGAGCACCTGGGGACCGGTACCGGCCGCTTCCTCGCCACCGAGCCCGGCGTGGAACTGATTGACGTAGTGCACGATGCGCATCAGGCTGTGCCTCCCGACTGCTGGCCTGCCAGTTGCTGTTCGGAACGGCAGGTCAGTCGCCCAGCGCCCAGCGGGCTCAGAGCGCACAGGATTGCCGCGGTCGGGACCTCGACCGCGGAGGTCGCGTCCGCGTCGGCGATGCCCAGACGAGTGCCCCCGAATGCCTGCTCGACCGCCGGCAACTGCACCCGCTGATCGTAGTTACCGGTACTGACCACCGCACCTCGACGAGGGCCGGCCACCAGCGGCGGACCGGTGCCGTCGGGACCGGACAGCTCGGCGTACAACGCCACCGCGGTCAGACCGTCAGCCTCCAAGGCGTCGACCTTCAACATCAGGTCGTTATCGGCGTTGCCCGCGCCCTCCTTAGTCACGATGGCGGCGTCGAAGCCGGCCGCGCGGCACAGCCAGGCGGCGTGTGCGGATACCAGTTCCTTGTCCGCTTGCTCCACCGGCTCCGGGCACAGCACCACACCGGCGAAGCACAGGTCCTGGCCGTCACGGGCGCGCAACTCGGCGACCACCGGATGGTTCTGGTGCAGGTAGGTGGGATTGCGCAGCGCCGGATGCCCGTACTGGCCGCTGACCACGGCCCCGTCCTCGATGTCGGCTGGGTCGAACAGGGTCGGCAGGCTGCCTGCCATGCTGCGCCCGTAGACGAAGACATCTTTGAACGCGCCCTGGGTCTGCAGATTGGTGATCGCGCCGACGCGGGGCAATCCCCCGGTGGGCGTGCCCGGCTGGTGTGGTGGCGCCAGCTCCTCTACCGCGTCGGGCGCGGCGTCGACTGCGGCATCCGCAAGGTGCACTGCCAGCCGTAGCAGCCCGCGGCGCACCGCGACTTCGGCTTCCTGCCAGGAGGCACCATCCGTCCGGTCGAACTCGATCACGACGTTGTTCGTCTGCCCAAACGGCGACAGTTCCGCCGCCGGACCGGACATGTCGATCAGGCCCTCTTGATTGCGTGGCAGGTGCCCAGCGGCCAGTACCGCTGCCCCGCGCAGCACGTGCGTGTCGCCACCCCGCTTGCGGTTGACCGGCGCCATCCAGCCCGGGAACGTCCCTCCCCCCGGCCCCTTGGAACGCGGCTCCACCACGTCCATCGGCGCGATGACCCGAACCCGGTCGCCCGGCCCTGCGGTATGCACC
>JALZCN010000163.1 GCA_030863045.1 Actinomycetota bacterium
TCGGTACGGCATAATCCAGAGGCCGCCCGATCATGGGACACGAGATGCCCGGCGCCAAAAGCGCGCCACCGGGTGCAGCCTTCTAGACTGGCCGCTTAACATGATCATCATCAGCGAGTCGTCAGCAGAAGCGACGCAACCAGTACGCACTAGCCGATACCTGCTGGCACATCACCGCAGCTCGACGGCATACAACAACACTCACAGGTACGCGGACGCACGGTGAATCAGCGTTCACACCGAAGAGGTCACTGGTTCGATCCCAGTATCGCCCACCACCATCCTCCCAGCTCAAAGGCCTAATTGAGCCCTCGTCGCGATCTTCCTGCGAGTGATCATGGCCGATCGTCAGCAGAGGTCATCCTCGTCATCGAGCGCCTGCAGGATGCGACTGTGATCGTCGGTGCGCCGGGTGTAGAGATCTAGCGTGGTGGAAGACCGTTCGTGTCCCATCACGCGCTGGACCATATTCACGGGGACGCCATCGTCGACCAGCCAAGTGGCGTATGAATGCCTGAGATCATGAAACCCCGTACAGCAGCCACACCCGCACAGCGCGGCGAGCACGGAGTGACCTGTAGTTCGGCGTGCAACCGGTGGACGTGATCCCGCTGAGCGTCGGTGGGGTGGTCATCGAGGCCGGCGGCCTGGTGGATGCTTTTGGTCAGGTATTTGGTGAGGTAGCCGATGTGGCGTCCGGCTTCTTCGGTGCCGCCGAGAATGCCTTTGACGTGCACTTGGTCACCGAAGCGGACGACGTGCGCGGGCTCAGTTACGTCCGCACACGCCTGCTCCCAGGTGGGCAGCGGTGTGCCGGTGTCCGGGTCGGTGAACGCCTTGGCGCGGGTATCCCAAACAGGGGGCTGGTCGGCGGTGTAGACCAGCTGGTCGTGGGCGGGCCACCACACTTGGTGGTAGGTCGCCGGTGATCGCCCGAAGGTCGGCACGAGGGATCGTGCCGCGGATGGCGGCATGAAAATGCGGAGCCCCCGCTTTTGCGGTTCGACGGTGCCGAAGTACTGCACGTCACCCGACACAGCGGTGGGTGTTTTGCCAAAAGCGATCCACTAATGCGGGGAAGTGGATGGCGTCGCGGGCGGTCCGCCGGTAGTCATACCGATCCGGATCGACTGCAGCTCCCTCGGAATCTACGCGCCCGTAGGAATCTAGGGTGAGCGTGAGGACCGTGGAGGGCCGGTACCGTCCGGCGAACATCTGGCCAATCGTGCGGCGTTCGATGGGTCGGCGAGGCAGGTTCGGGGCGTCGTGGCGACGTCGGGTGGAGCGCTTAACCGGCTTAGCTGGCGGCTCCAGCGGGGCGAGTCGGCCGCGTACCCCGAGTGTGCGCAGCTCGGTGTCGAGCTCCGCGACCGACTCGGCGATCTGCTCGGCGATGTCCTCATCGCCGAGGTTTTGCATTCGGTGTAGGCGGCCAGCAGGTCGGCCCGGGCGGCCATCAGCGCCTTGTGTTCTTCGGTGGGTCTGGTCCGCTCGGTGACCGGTTCTTCCTCGAGGTGCCAGCCTTGGCGGCATTGGGTCATCCGCAACCGGCGGGCCTTGTCGGCACAAGGCTGGCACTGGTCTTCTCGGGTGGATCCGCAGGGGACGGGGACGATGTCGATGCGGCCGGTGGTGGTATCGATGCGGCGCATGGCCAGCGGCCGAATGCACACGCCGTGCTGCTGAGCCAGGGCCTGGGCGACATCGGCGCTCAACGGCAGGGTGGCCCGCTCGACCCGAGTCAACCGTGCATTGCGCAGCCGGGTGGGGTCGGTGGTCGTCATCAGGCGCTGGCCTCCTGGGTGGTGGCCGCATGGCGCAGCACTGCCAGCGGCAGAGTCGTCGTACCGGGGCACAGATCGGCGTTGGGCTCGCCACGGTTGACTGGCAGCCCGCCGTAAACCAGGACCACAGTGGCGTCGGGCAGCGACCCGGTGATCGACAGGTGCACCGAGTCGCCCTGGGCGACTCGCCATTTGTGGGCAGTGACCTGAGTGAGGGTGTCGGCCCAGGCCAGCAGTCCCTGGGCCAGCGCGGCGGGGTCGCGGCGGGTGAGCTGCACGGTCACTTGCGGTGCTGCCATGCCGGCCGTGACGTGGATCGAGGCGACCGGCGGCAGTTCAGAAGCGGCCAGGTGCGTGCTGATTGCTGCAAGCAGGTCAACGATGCTGCTGCTCATGCGGCGACTCCGTGAGTTGACCCGTTGGGGCCGGTGGGCTTGTGGGGAAGGGCAGCACCGCGGTGTCGTGCTTAATGGGGCCCGTGACGAAGGTTTCAAGGTGTTTGATCGTGTCGTCGGGAACCCAGCCAGCCCGGATGCGCAACGGTTCGCGGATGCCTTCGCCGAAGACGTAACCCACGCCGGCTTCGGCTTCGGTGATCCGGTTGGTCCACGCACCCCCCGCTCGTAGGCCTGGTCACCCAGTACCATGCCCACATGGGACTTCGTCGAGACCCGTAAGCAAATCCGCCGGGGGAATAGGTCACGAACCGGGACGGTGTCCTTCGTGGGTTCTTGGACATAACCGCGCACGGTGAACCCCAGTGCCCGGCCCTGGGTGGTCAATAGCGCGATTCGTTCGGTGATTGCGTCGCGGGTTTTGCGGTCGATGTATTTGGTTAGTGCGCCGATTTCGTCAAATTCGAGTAGCTCCAGCGGGTATTCGGTGCTGATCGGCACTGTCCGCACCCGGCCGGCGAATTCGGCTTTTCGGCCCTACATGGCGTCGATGAGGTCGTCGAGCACCGCTAGGGCGTCGGTGCCGGTGACTGCGTAGCGGGCAAAAATGCGGCGTCCATATGCCAGTTCCATGCCCTTGGGGTCGATCCCCGAGACTCGTACCAGGCCGTCGCGGATGGCGGGGGCGATGGAGACCAGTGGGCACCACATTGCCGAGTTTTTGCCTGCCCCGCTGGCCCCGGCGACCAGGGTGTGACCCCCGGCCAGTGGCACGTGCCAGTCTTGGCCGTATTCGGTGCGACCGGCCCAGACCCGTCGTAAGTCAATGTCCGTGCCCGCGACATCGGTCAGACTGGTCAGGTCCAAACAGGAGAGCGGGTCGGCGAGCAGGTTGCGGCGCTGAAATCGATCGAGACCACATTCGGGCTCAGTTCGCGCACCTGGCAGCGCGCAACTCCCCGGGCTGAGGCCAGCGCTCGGGCGGCCTGGTCGAAATCTTCCGGTTTCTGTCCGGGCACCAGCCGGATGCGGACCTCATCCCAGGAGGCGCCCGAGCGAACCCCGAGCACCCGGGGGAGTCGGACCTGTACGTGGCTGCGACTGCGACGGATGCCGCGCCCGAGCGGAGTCACCGTCACCACCATGGGCACGGCGTCGGGTTTGATGCTCAGGCCGCAGGCGTGCAGCCAGTCGGACAGTTTGGGGGAGTACACGGTCCAGCGCAACCACCAGGCCCGCAGATGCCGACCCGCCCAGGCATCAAACCGGAGTAACGCCTACGTTGGGCGGTCCGGAGCTGTTCGCGCCATCCCGTCGACCTCCACGAGGGCTATCACGTCAAGCAGCCGGGGCAAGGTTGACATCGTCGGCTGTCGGTGTTGATGGAAGGTTGCCCCGGCTGCCTGACGTGATCGTGCTACACCAGGTCGACGGGATGGTGCGACGGCTCCCGCTTGAAGGAAGAGACAGAGCGGCTGGGATGAAAACTGGGAGGCGCCGCTAGTCATCCCACGCGTTATACAATAGAGCGTTCGACTAATGCAATCATATGCAACTGAGCATGTTCGAGGCATCGCTAACCTGGGTGGTTGCTTAGTAAAACCACATATTTCGTTGACTGCCGCAAACAGTGCCGAGCACCTGCACGTGCAAAAGCTACAGCACAGCGTGACGTGATCGCGGGGGCCATGGGTTCGATTGGGCGAGATACCAGCGAGATCGGGGGGTACTTCTGTCCGGCCCTAGCCAACGTTCGACTTGATTCGGATTATCAGGCGGGGACTGAACGGCAGTAGATCGTCACCTTGAATCTCCTTTGGCCGTGGGTGCGCAACGGAGCGACGTGACGGTGCCGCGTGCGCCGGACCCGCAGCCGACTGCCCCGCCTATCGACCTGCAGGAGGTTGTGCTAGTGCCCGCCGCTTCGCCCACGCCCGTAGCGCCGCCCTCATCGGCACCGGGCAGGCTGCACACGCTGTTGCGTCACGACTTGCCTGCTTCGCTGGTGGTCTTCTTGGTTGCGGTACCGCTGTCGCTGGGCATTGCCGTGGCCTCAGGTGCGCCTGTGATGGCCGGGCTCATCGCCGCTGTTGTCGGGGGGATTGTGGCCGGGTTGCTTGGTGGCTCACCCCTGCAGGTCAGCGGTCCCGCCGCGGGACTCACCGTGGTGGTGGCCGACCTGGTTGGACGGTTTGGCTGGGGCATCACGTGTGCTATCACGGTGGCTGCTGGGTTGCTGCAAGTGCTGTTTGGAATCAGCCGGGTGGCCCGGGCGGCCCTGGCGATCTCACCAGCGGTGGTGCACGCAATGCTGGCCGGCATCGGCATCACCATTGTGCTGGGCCAGCTGCATGTGCTTCTCGGCGGTGCACCGGGTAGCGACGCGATCACGAACATCGTCGATCTGCCCGGCCAGCTCGCCGATATCCACGACCCCGCCGCGGTGGTGGGCCTGGCGGTGATTGCCGTGTTGCTGCTCTGGCCGCGGTTGCCGCACCCGCTGCGGCAGATCCCAGGGCCACTGGTGGCCGTGGTCGCCGCCACCGCATTAGCCACTGGGCTCGCGCTTGACCTGGAGCGAGTGGTGATCCCCGGCTCGCTGCTCGATTCGCTGCACCTGCCGCAGGTGCCGGGCGGCATGTGGGTCGGCGTGCTCACCGGCGTGCTGACCGTCGCGTTGATCGCCAGTGTGGAAAGCTTGCTGTGCGCGGTGGCGACGGACAAAATGGGCGGCACCCGCAGCAACCTTGACCGAGAGCTGATCGGTCAGGGCGCGGCAAACACCGTGTCGGGGCTGGTGGGTGGCCTCCCGGTGACCGGCGTGATCGTTCGAAGTTCCACCAATATCGCCGCAGGAGCCCGCACTCGCGCGTCGACGGTGCTGCACGGCGGGTGGGTGTTGCTGTTCTCGGTCCTGCTCGTCGGCCTGATCGAGTTGATCCCAATGGCTGCGCTCGCCGGGCTGCTGGTGGTGATCGGCCTGCGGTTGGTCAAGCTCGCGGACGTGCGCTCCGCCCGCAGGCAGGGCGAGCTGGCGGTGTATCTAGTCACGGCGGCCGGTGTGGTATTTGTCAACCTGCTGACCGGAGTCCTTATCGGGCTGGGGCTCTCGCTGCTGCTGGTGCTGCGCCGGGTCGTCTGGTCGGGGGTGCACGCGCTGCAGGTACGGCCGGAATCGGAGGGCAAACCCGCCTCGTGGCGAGTAGTGGTCGAGGGAACCCTGAGCTTCCTGTCCATCCCCCGGCTGTCCCAGGTGCTGGCGCACGTGCCGCCCGGCAGCCAGGTGGTGGTGGAGATGGTGGTCGACTTCCTAGACCACGCCGCTTACGAACACCTCGCCAGCTGGCGACGCCAACACGAGGTGACCGGCGGCACCGTCGTCGTGGATGAGGTGGGGCCGGCGCGGCTGGTCGACAACGGCGGCAGCGGACCCGCCCGGCGGGTATGGGCGCCCGCCTTGCCGCGTGCCTTCTCACCTTGGTGGGTGTGGCAGGCCCAGGCTCAGCACGCAGATCACGGCCACGGCGGGTTACAGCCGCTGCTGGCCGGGGTTCGGGAATATCACCGCCGCCTGGCGCCCGAGTTGCTGCCGCATCTGGAGCGGCTGGCGGATGGACAGCGTCCCCGGGCGCTGTTTTTGACCTGCGCCGACTCCCAGGTAGTGCCCAACATCATCACCAGCAGCGGACCCGGTGACCTGTTCACCAACCGCAACCTTGGCAACCTGGTACCGCCACCTGACCACGAGTCCGCATCCTCAGTGGCTGCGGCGCTGCGGTACGCGGTGAAACACCTGCAGGTGCCCACAATCCTGGTGTGCGGGCATTCCGGCTGCGGGGCCATGCAGGCCTTGCTCGATGGCAACAACCTCGACGAACCGCTCGACGGGTGGCTGCGCTACGGCCTGCCGAGCCTGAGCGCCCTGCGCGACGGGCACCCAGTCGGGGCAGCTGCGGCAGCCGAGGGCCGAGACGAGGTCGACCAGCTATCCATGGTCAACGTGGCCCGTCAAATCGAGGCGTTGCGCACCTACCCCGTCGTGCAGGATGCGGCTGCGGCCGGTCGAATCCAAATCGCCGGACTGTTCCTAGACATCCCCACGGCACGGCTGCTCCTTCTCGACCCGGCCACGGGGCGCTTCTTGCCGGTGCCCGACCAGCCACCCGATGGCCTCGTCGGGTTACGCCAGGTCGACGAGATAGTCCGAAAGCCCACCGCTTGAAGAACCAAACCTTATGATCACTTGGATACTCCTCGGCCACTTAATGACGCCGAACAACACCAACGAAACAGCAGGCGAAAAGCAGCGGGCGGCGGGATGACTCGTGTGATCGTCCAGTCCAGGCTGCACGCGGTGCAGTCCATGCTCACACCTTGGCTGGGCGGGTTTGGGTTGCACGCCGGTGATGGCGCCGCATCCGGGGCAGGAGTTGCAGTGATCATCACGCTCGCCGATGCCCTCCGGCCGCGGAGTGCTCATCCGAACCATCGTGAGGATTGAGTGAGCGCGGTTCTTGCAGCGCTGAAAGATCAACCGGAGATCACCTGACGAGCTACACCGGTAGGCCGGCCCGATAGGCCAGGCCACGCAGCTCGCGGTCCATCGGAGAGTCGCGGCGCGAACGCGCAAGCAGCTCCGCGATCACATCGGGGACTAGCGGGTCTCGGTGCACCTTGGCAGGGAAGATGTTCTCCGCGGTGCGCAGTGCCACCACGGCGTCGTCCTGCCGTCGCCGCAGCCGCGCCAGCGCACGGCTGAGGTGGCGCTTTCCCGCACTCTGAAGCTCACCGCCGCAAGCTCGCCAGCGCCCTTTGGTGCCAGCCTGGGCAAGCCGGGATAGTTGCTCGCGATGCGGTACCTGTTGTCTGCCGCTCAGGTGCTGACCGGTCCGACCGGTCAGCGCTTAAAGGCGGCGCGGTCCTGGTTCAGGATGAGTTGATTGTCGCGCAGCCTTCTCCGGGTGCTCCAAACTGAGAGCGAAGAGCGAAGTGAATACACACAGCCACACGAATGTGGCAATTGTTGTAACTCGAACTTGGAGTGGTACATCTAACCACCACGTTGACAACTCACGAGGTTCTGTTTCTTCTAATGCTTCAAGGCTATGAAGCGCGCGATAAACAATATCCTCCCAGGCTGGGCTTGCTACAACTTGGAGGGTGCGGGCGAGGTTCTCCTACCAGCCGGACAGTGCCAGAGCGTTTTGGATGCCCAGAGCGCTCTGGACGCTGGTTTGCAGCGCTGAGCCGGACACGGCCTGGAGAGTGTAGGCGAGGTTCTCCTGCCATGCCGGGCCAGGCGGTGGTGTGGGCACGTCTGTTCCCTCCGAGTGGACGATGTCGTGTAGCAGTGCTGTAGCAACGATCCCCCCCAGCGACCATCACGCACAATCTGCCTCACACGATCACACACGGGCTGTCGAGGCTTTAGGAACGAGGGGCCCGTACTGCAGCGAAGTACAGCAACCGTGGAACCCGAACCGGAACCCGATAACCTCCACCGTGCTTCTGGCCAGCTCACGAGACCTCATCGGACTTTGCTGTGCACAGTTCACACCTATGTAGTCGCCTTGAAG
>JALZCN010000168.1 GCA_030863045.1 Actinomycetota bacterium
CTTCAAGGCCGGCCGCCCCCCCGGTTGGCCGGCCTTGAAGAGCTACCAGCGGTGCAGTACGCACACGCCAGGCTGGCCGCGCTGGCCCGCCACGCTGCCGACCTCGGGATCAGCTGGCAGGGCGCCCAGCTGAAGCTTCTGGACCACCCCCGGGAAGGGGAATTAATCGGCACTCTGGGCGAGTTTCCGCGCATTGTGGCCGCGGCAGTTGATCTACAGGAGTCGCGCAGGCTGGTGCGCTACTTGGAGCAGCTCACCGCCGCTTACCACCAGTTCGACACCAGTTGCCGGGTACTGCCGATGGGCGACGAACAACCGGGTCCGCGCCACGCTGCCCGGTTGGCGCTGTGCCAGGGGACCCGGCAGGTGCTGGCCAACGGCCTGGGCCTGCTCGGGGTGAGCGCACCGGAGCGGATGTGAGAGCGCACCCGGCCGGACCGCGACATGCCGACGTGCTGGCGCGGCCATCCACCGCAGGACCATGCCCTACCGGTCCCACCGAGCTCAACGCGCTGCACCCGGCGGTTTGGCCGCGTGGGGCGCGGCGCGGCGACGACGGCGCGGTGCGGCTGGCCGGTGTGGAGGTCGGCGAGCTCGCCGAGACCTATGGCACGCCGCTGTTCGTGGTGGACGAGGCGGACTTCCGGTCCCGCTGCGCCGAGCATGCGGCCGCTTTCGGCGACCCTGAGCGGGTGCACTACGCGGCGAAGGCCTTCCTGTGTTCCGAGATTGCTCGCTGGGTGGCCGAGCAGGGCCTGAGCCTGGACGTATGCACCGGCACAGAGCTCGCCGTCGCCTTGCACGCCGGTTTCCCAGCGCACCGCATCGCGATGCACGGCAATAACAAGTCCTCCAATGAACTGGCCGCTGCGGTAGCGACCGGACTCGGGGCGGTGGTGCTCGACTCCTTCTTCGAGATCGCCCGGCTGGACGACATCGCCCGCCGGCACGGCGTGGTGCAGCCGGTGCTGGTCCGGGCGACCGTTGGAGTCGAGGCGCATACTCACGAGTTCATCGCCACCGCGCACGAAGATCAGAAATTTGGGTTCTCGCTGTCCGGCGGGGACGCCGCCGAAGCGGTTCGCCGAGTGCTCAAATCCGAAGGGCTGCGCCTGGTGGGCCTGCACAGCCACATCGGCTCGCAAATCTTCGACGCTGACGGCTTCGAGCTCGCTGCACACCGGATGGTCGGTCTGCTCGCAGCGCTGCGAGACGAGCACGGCTTCGACGCCATCTCCACTGTCTCCATCTTGGACCTCGGCGGTGGACTGGGCATCGCCTACACCGCAGACGACGATCCCCCGCGACCGGCCATGCTGGCCGCACAGCTGCGGGATATCGTGGACGTCGAATGCCGGGCGGCCGGCCTACCCATCCCTGAACTGGCCGTTGAGCCGGGCCGCGCCATCGCCGGACCCGGCACGGTGACCCTCTACGAGGTGGGCACCGTCAAGAACGTCACGGTCACCACATCGAGTCAGCGGCGTTACGTCTCGGTGGACGGGGGGATGAGCGACAACGTGCGCACCGCCCTGTATGACGCGGACTATGACTGCCGGCTGGTCTCGCGCTTCTCCGAGGCGACACCCGCGCTGTCGCGGGTGGTGGGCAAGCACTGCGAGTCCGGAGACGTGGTGGTCCGGGACTGCTGGCTGCCCGACGACCTGGCCCCGGGCGATGTCCTGGCTGTTGCCGGCACCGGCGCGTATTGCTACTCCTTGTCCAGCCGGTACAACCTGCTCCCACGCCCGGCGGTGGTAGCTGTGCGTGATGGTGCCCACCGGCTGCTCCTGCGCCGCGAGACGATGGCCGACCTGCTGTCGCTGGAGGTCACGTGAGCTGGCCCAGCAGTCAGGAGGCTTGCTCGCCGGGCCGACCCATCGGCGTGGCGCTGTTGGGTTGCGGAACTGTCGGCCGGGAGGTGGTGCGGCTGCTCACCGAGCAGTCCACCGAGCTCGCCGCGCGGATAGGGGCGCCGGTGCGGCTGGTCGGAGTCGCGGTGCGCCGACCGCGGCGGCATCCCGACGTGCCCGCCGAACTGCTCACCACCGATGCGGCCGAGTTGATCAGCCGGGACGGCGTGGACATCGTGGTCGAGGTGATCGGTGGTATCGAACCTGCCTTGTCTTTGTTGTGCACCGCGCTGCGCGCTGGGCAGGGCGTCGTCACCGCCAATAAGGCGCTGCTGGCCGAGTACGGCCCGGAGTTACATGCCGCAGCTGATGCCGCCGGCGCCGACCTGTATTTCGAGGCGGCGGTGGCTGGGGCGATCCCGCTGCTGCGCCCGCTGCGGGAGTCGCTGGCCGGGGACCGGATCACCCGCGTCACCGGCATCGTCAATGGCACCACCAACTTCATCCTGTCCGCAATGGATTCCTCCGGAGCCGGCTACGCCGAGACCCTTGAGGAGGCCAGCAGGCTGGGCTACGCGGAGGCTGACCCAACCGCCGATGTGGACGGCTACGACGCCGCGTCCAAGGCCGCGATTCTGGCCTCGTTAGCCTTCCATACCCGTGTGACCAGCGACGATGTGTACCGCGAGGGCATCGCCGAGGTGTCCGCCGCCGACATCCTGGCGGCCCGGCAGCTCGGTCGCACGGTGAAGCTACTGGCGATCTGCGAGCGGGTGGTCGACACCGCCGCAACGGAGTCGGTCTCGGCCAGGGTGTATCCGGCGATGATTCCCCGCTCGCACCCGTTGGCCTCCGTCGGTGGTGCTTACAACGCCGTCTTCGTCGAGGCGGACGCGGCCGGTGCGCTGATGTTCTACGGCCAGGGGGCGGGTGGAGCGCCGACCGCCAGTGCCGTGCTCGGGGACCTGGTGGCCGTCGCCCGCAACCGGATGGCGGGCGGTTACGGACCGCGCGAATCCGCCTACGCGGAGTTGCCGATTCGACCCATGGGGGAGACCCCCACCAGTTACCACATCAGTCTTGAGGTGGCTGACCGCCCCGGTGTGCTGGCCCGGGTGGCGCAGGTCTTCGCCGAACACGAGGTGTCCATCATGGCGGTGCGCCAGACCGGCCGCACCGCCGACGACGTGTCCGCCAGCAGTGCCGGAGCGAATCTGGTGATCGTCACGCACGCCGCGCCGGATGCTGCGCTGCGCTCCACAGTGGACAAGTTGGCCGGTTTGGAC
>JALZCN010000174.1 GCA_030863045.1 Actinomycetota bacterium
ATCATGCACACCAATGCAGACTCATGCTAGGATCGAAGACACGCTTCTCGGCATGACAGCGCGACTCGCGGCAAAGCGGACGGTTTCTGGCCAGGCATCGCATCTTGCTGGGGTGGTCTGGATAGCACTGGGCAATGGTGCGACCGTGTGGCACCCGCTGAACAATTCGGTTGTCGCGGCTTGTGCCGCTCACCTACGGTGCGCCTATGACGATCTTCCTCACCATGGCCCGTCGTGTCCGGCATCGGGCGGTCACGACGAGCGTGGGGCTGGCACCCACTCGTTGATGAGTGGGCCCGGCGCATCGTCGCCGACGCCAATCCGCGGCCCGGGGAGCTGGTCATGGACATCGGCGCTGGCCACGGGGCATTGACCAGGCACCTGGTCGACGCCGGGGCCCGGGTACTCGCCGTGGAACTGCACCCAGCTCGGGCACAGTGGCTACGCGAGCGCTTCGCCGAGGCGCCGGTCACCGTGATCCAGACCGATGCACTCTCGCTGAAGTTGCCGCATCGCCCGTTCCGGGTCGTCGCCAGTCCGCCCTATGCGATCTCCAGCGCATTGCTGGGCACTGTTGCATCGACGGATGACCAGCTCAGGAGGGCTGAGCTGATGCGTCATCGCCAGTACCGCGTACCAGCACCGAGGCCGAGCTTCGCCGGGTTCCGCTTCCCGCCAGACGTGATCATGTTGGCGGTGCGTTGGTACTTGCGTTACGGCCTGTCGTACAGAGATGTCGAGGAGTTGCTGGCCGAACGCGGGATCCAGGTCGATCACGTCAGCATCTTCCGGTGGGTGCAGCGCTTCACGCCGCTGCTCGCGGAGGCGGCACGTCCGTGCCGACACCGTGTCGGCGATCGCTGGTGGGTCGACGAGACTTACGTCAAAGTGTCTGGTCGCTGGAGCTACGTCTACCGGGCGATCGACCAGTTCGGGCAGGTCATCGACGTGTATGTGTCCCGCGGCGAGATAGTGGCGCAGCTCGGTGTTTCTTCACCCGGGCGCTGGCCGCCACGAAAGTTATCCCGGTGGAGGTCACCACCGACAAGGCGGCGGTCTATCCGCAGGTACTCGACGAGCTAGCCCCCGCTGCCTGGCACTGTACGCAGGCCTACGCCAATAACCGAATGGAAGCCGACCACGGGCAACTGAAGCGGCGCCTGCGACCGATGCGCGGCCTGAAAACAGATCAATCAACCAGCATCATCATCGTCGGGCATGCGTTCATCCAGAACATCCGCCGCGGCCACTACGAGCTCGGCATTGACCAACCGGTGACCATGCGGCTCGTGGCCGCCTTCGATGAGCTGGCTCTGGCGATCTGACCAACCCGGGGATCACCGATCTCACCTGCCTCGGCTTCGCCAAGTGCAACAACGCCCGCAACAGCCCCGGCCTCGGCCTCCGAGAACATCTCACGATCAAGAACGCTGGCGCTCACTCATCTAGTCTCCCATCCTGAACTGACACTCCGGGGACCAACGGCACCGCCACGCCTTCATGCTCTGGAGGCCGCCCAACCTCCAGATGGGCTTACCCCGCACCGGCCGCGCCGACGATCGGAAATGGAGCGTTGGAACCCGGACACGCGACGCGACGATCCCGGCCGCACTGTCCCATAAATGGATCCGCCGATTCCCCATCGGGACCTAGTAATGGCAGGCGCGTGGATGACGATGTGCCGCGTACGATTGACTGGGGGCGTGGCGCCGTTTGCGGTGATAGGTTGCTTCAAGAAGGAAACGACAGTGACATACCGATCGAGACCGGCGCCGCGCAGTCCCGCCGGGAACGCGGGATTGGGGTGCCTACTGCTGCTGGTGGGCGCCGGGCTGGTGTTTCTCGTGTGCGTCGCGGTGGCCCCGTACTACAGCACCCAGGTTTGGTGGTCGCTGCGTCAGAACATGTTCTGGCTGGTCCCGCTGATCGTCGTCCTCCTGCTCGCGATCGTCGCGGGCGCAATGTTGGAGCACAGCCCGTCCGCGTCGGGGGGGATGTGGCTGTTGACCGCTGGCCTGTTCATCGCGTCGATCTGTTTCTGGGTGTCGCACAGCTACCTGGAAAACAGCTACTACGCGGGCAGTGTGCGGGTCACAACTGACCCGGTCGCACCGCTAGCGCCGCGGCCCCCGTTCAACGTCAGCGAGCAGCAGGTCCGCCCCAACTTGGGCGACATCAACGGCGACACTCAGAAAACGATGTATCTACCGGACCAGCAGGTGTTCACCACCCCGGTTGAGTACCGGGGGGTCTTCACCGGGTACCAGACGCTGCTGGTGCAGCACATCACCGACACCGGCCGCAACACCCCCCAACTGTGCCGCTTCGGTCCTACGTCCGATCGGCGGTTCGGTGGCCTGTTCAGCCACTCCCTCGCCAGGCTGATCAACACGCAGCAGCGGTTCGTGAACTGGGACAGCGGTGACGTCTATGGCTACTGCGACGCGCAAGGCCACCCCAGGATCGTGGTGCCACTCAAGGAGCAGGACGGGTGGCTGGTCGTCGTCGAGCGCCCCGCGGGGCTCGCTGTCTATGACGGGCAGACCGGCAAGCTGAGCATCACCACCGACCCTCAGGAGATCGCGAAGATCCCCGGCCCGACCTACCCGCTGAGCCTGGCGTCGTACCAGCGCGGGTCACTGGGCGCGATCCACGGGTTCTGGGACTGGATGTGGTCACGCGCCGGGTGGGAACTTCCCGACGACATCGACGCGATCAACTCGGGGAACACCAGCGAGTTCGTGGTCGCCACCGCGGGGGACCGACCCCAGCCGCACTACACCAACCTGCTGACCGGCCGGGGTTCCGCCACTGCGGTTTCCGCGATCTCACTCGTCAACGCGCGATTGGCCCGGACAGATCAGCTCGCGCCGCTGGTGGTGCACCGCACCAACCCGAATTGGCTATCGACCGCGGCGATCCGCGACCGGATCCACGCTGACTTCGGTGACGTGTTCCGCGACC
>JALZCN010000189.1 GCA_030863045.1 Actinomycetota bacterium
CTCAGCCAAGTCTTTGGCGCCGGTGCCGGGGATGCGACGGCCTTGCCCGACCAACAGGCCAACATCCCCGGGCAGGCCTCGCCGTTACCTCCGGCGACGATCGGTGGCGCCGTCAATCCAGGGATGCGCCAGGCCGTTGCCGATATCGCCGATGCGCTCAACCGCCTGCGCCAGGCGCAGGGTGCCGGCGATTTCACTGCTCAGGGCAAAGCCCTCGCCGATCTTGACGCCGCTACCAAGCGGTTCGACACGGCCGTTGCGGCATCGGCCGGCGAGGCTGCTTCAGCGCCCTCCGGTGAGCCCGCGCCCGCCGGTGGTGGCTGACTGTTGGCAGGCGATTTGCCTCTCCGGAAGCCGCCCGCGTAGGGTGGCTTCACCAACGCGGGGTGGAGCAGCTCGGTAGCTCGCTGGGCTCATAACCCAGAGGTCGCAGGTTCGAATCCTGCCCCCGCTACCACGGAAGACGGCCCCGGAGATCTACTCTGGGGCCGTCTTTATGTACCATAGTAAGAATGGTAGTAGTTTGTCACGGACCTCGGGTGCGGTGTTGTTCGACTCCACTGACGGCATCCTCGATCAGCTGCAGCTGGCCAATGAGTTGCGCGGCGCGGTCCGCTCTATCGATCAATGGGCGTAGACCTGGTATGTGTGGTCGGATTGGCGTGACCGACTCGATCACTAAGGATCTTGGGATTGATGCGGAGTCGAGTGAAAGCGTCTAGTACGTGTGCCGCACAGGGTGAAGCTGGATTCGCCGGCACCGGCTGCATCCGCGAGGCCTTGAACCGGTGTGTCACCATGTCGGGATGCGGCCGCTGCCCGTATCTCCCATACGGACAGCTAGCCGCCCCCCGCATAGGCGGGGTCGAAGGCCTGGACCAGCGGCACCACCCTGTCGAAATTATGTCGAAATTATTTAGCCTCGTTCTCCTCCATGCGGTGCCTTGTCGAGCGCGCCTGGTCTGCATCGTCATGGCTGTATGGATCATCGGTGGTGACCATGTTTTTAGTGTAGGCCGCCTCCGATGTACTAACGTCCTCGGTCAGTTCACCAAGCGACCCTGTGTCCCGATCGGTTTTTGTTGGAGCCGGTTCGGAAGAAAGGGGTTCGCCAGGGGTTCGGGTTCCCGGGACGTCCTCAATGCCAACGCCCCCACGACCGCCCTCACTAATGTTGGCACGTTCGTTGGTGGGGTACTGGTCTTCCGTGGGGACTCCTGGATCTCCGGGCTCTCCCAATTTCTCTCGGTCATAGCCTGTACCTGGCTCGCCGCTTGCTCCCGAGCCTAGATCCTGCGTGCCATGCGTCTGCGACGTATCTTCCATGCCCAAGTCTCCTTTCTAAATCTTGCCTGCTGCCACCGGCGTACCCTACGTAGTCGAGTGATGAACATAGCGCAGAAGGCGACCCAAGTGGGGCGTGTTCGGGTCGGGAAGACTGTGGGAAGCCAGTTCAGCAGCTCGGCCCGCACGTTGGGCTCTCAGGAAGCTGGCGAGAACCTCACGTTCGGCCTCGATAGGGTCTGAGTGGTCATCGGCGGGGTCAACGAAGGGGGATATCTCGTTGACTGCAAGGTCGGTGTGTGCCGACCGGACCAGTTTTCAGGGTTGGTGGGTGGGGGCCGGGGCCTGTAAAGGCACCCGCATCCAGATGGGGATGCTCTTGCGAGCGTGCGTCGGCTTCCTGAGTGCGTGAGTCGGAGACCACGACGATGCGTCGGGCGCGACTTCGAGCACTCGGGCCCCGGCTTCGGGATGGCCCCAGGCTGGGCGCGAGAGTGGTAGGGCACCCGGGTGCCGCGGGTATTCCGTCCCGTCAGCGCCGAGGGATAGCAGGCCAGGCGCAAGCCGTGTCGATCGGGCTCAGCCGCCACGGTGTGCGGCGATCACCACAAGCTCTTCGTCGCGTTGCCCACTCGCGATGAGCCCGCGAGCCTCCAGCATGGCAGCGCGCAACCGCATGACGGGGCCGAAGGGCACCGTGCATCTGATGAGGACCTCGGCGCGCATCCCAACGTCGGCGAAGTGGCTGAGGGTGACGTCGTCATCGCAGATCGCGGAGTGCACCAGCAGCATCATGCCTCCGTTAGCGAGGAAGGCAGGCCCTTCGGCGCAGATGCGGTCCAGTACGGCACGTCCGTCTAGGCCACCATCCCAGCAGCGGGTGATCCGGTGACGGGGCAGCGCATCCGTAGCAGCCGCCACGTAGGGCGGGTTGGCCAGGATGAGATCGAAGTGCTGGCCTACCACCGGTTGAAACAGGTCGCCGCGATACAGGGCGCACGGAACACGGTGCAGGCGAGTGTTGAGCCAGGCGGCCGCCACCGAGCGGAGCGACAGGTCTACCGCGGTAACCGACGCGGCGCCGGCTCGGGCGGCGGCCAGCGCTAATGCGCCCGTGCCGGTACCGATATCCAAGACTCGGCGGCCCACGGCGTAACCGCCCTTACGCAGGACGTCGATCAACAACGTGGTATCGCTGTCGACGCGATACACCCCTGGGGGCCGCAGTAGCAGCACGAGCCTGCTGTACCCGGCCCATGACCCGGAGAAACTTCGCGGCTCGCCGGGTCCAGAGCGCCTGGAATAAGACGCTTCCGGTCGGGCAGCTGTCCGACTTGGACAGCATCCGACCCCCATGGGCCGAAGAAACCGCCTGTGCGTGTGTGTCACAGTACTTTCCGTAACGGGCGCGACGCGGTAGCGTCGATGTGGACCGCGTACGGTGGGTGACGTCCCCTCCCGCCCCGAGGTCCGGCACGCAGGTTGGTGTGCTGCCCGCCCACCGACCACCGGGACTCGAGCGCGGTCGAAACCAGATGGGCCACAGGGGGATGGGCCAGATGGGATGGGGGGAGTGGAATGATCCAGCTTGAGGACGTTACCAAGGTTTACCGGATGGGCAAGGTCGAGGTGCGGGCACTCCACGGTGTCGACCTGGCCATAGATGACGGTGAGCTGGTAGCGATCATGGGCCCGTCCGGGTCGGGCAAGACCACGCTCATGAACATCCTGGGTTGTCTCGATATCCCCACCAGCGGGCGTTATCTGCTCGACGGCACCGACGTCAGCCGGCTGTCCGACAACCGGCTCGCCAAGATTCGCAGCCGCAAGATCGGGTTTGTGTTCCAGTCATTTAACCTGGTTCCCCGCACCAGCGCGGTCCGCAACGTCGAGCTCCCTTTGGTCTACGCCGGGGTGCGGGCTCGACGTAACGCGGCCCGGCGCGCACTTGAGCAGGTTGGCCTAGGCGATCGCCAGAGGTTCATGCCCAATGAGCTATCCGGCGGTCAGCAACAGCGGGTGGCGATCGCCCGAGCGTTGATCAACGATCCCGCAATCCTGCTGGCCGATGAGCCTACGGGCAACCTCGATACCGCCGCCAGTGCCGAGATCTTGAAATTGCTCGGTGAACTCAACGATGCCGGCCGCACGGTTGTGATCATCACTCACGAAGAGGAAGTCTCCCGGTTCGCCAAGCGGGTCGTGCGGATGCGTGACGGGCGCATCGTGAGTGATCAGGTGCAGCGGAGCCGCACGGAGGTCACGGCGTGAACCTCCGGGAGGCGTTGCGCATAGCACTGCGCGGATTGCGCGCCAACCGGCTGCGTTCCGCGCTGACCATGCTCGGCATCATCATCGGCGTCGCTTCGGTGATCCTGTTGGTCGCCCTCGGCAACGGGGTTCAGAGCTCGGTCAATGAGAAGGTCGAACCCCTTGCCAACCTGATCACCGTCGTGCCGTCGGTCGGCAACGTCCCCGGTGGCGCCCCTCCGAAGGACCTGATCGACGCTGACGTCGCGGCGCTGCAGGATTCGCCACTGGCAGGCCAGATTGCAGCTGTGATCCCCGCGGTTACCGGAAATGCGTTGACCGAGGGCGGCGGCTTCAGATACCGCGCGAACGTGATCGGTTCCACCGACCGCTGGCTCGAGGTCAACAACCAGGACATGGCGGCGGGATCCTTCTTCGACGAAGCTCAGGTCCGCTCCACGGCCAAGGTGGTGGTGCTGGGCCCGGCGGTGTCGAGCTATCTCTTCGGCGATGATCCTGCGGCGGCGCTGAGCCGTACGGTCCGGATCAACCGTCAGAACTTCACCGTCATCGGGGTGATGCAGTCCGTTGGTGAGCCCGGTGACGGCGTCGTGGTCATGCCCATGGACACCGCACGCCGCTACGTCTACGGCGGCGGCGACCAGGTCAACCAGATCATCGTGCAAGCCGCCGAGGCCGCCGCCGTGCCCGCCGTTGAGGACGAGGTGATTCGCATCCTCAGCGACCGGCACCGGATCAAGGACTCCGCGCAACGGGACTTCGAGGTCCAATCGTTGCGTAGCCGGCTGGACACCTTCAACCAGATCCTGCGCATCCTCACCCTGTTCACCGCAGCCGTCGCGGCAATCTCCCTTTTCGTCGGCGCCATCGGAGTTCTGAACATCATGCTGGTCTTGGTGACCGAACGAACTCGTGAAATCGGTATCCGCAAAGCGATCGGCGCAACCCGCCGCGCGATTCTCGAGCAGTTCCTCATCGAATCCCTGGTGTTGGCAGGTCTGGGTGGGCTTATCGGCATTCTGGTCGGGGTCGGGCTGTCGTTGCTGGGTGCCGCCGTCGCGCCTGCCTTCGGGCCCACCTTCGCGACGTTCGCTCCCGCTGTGACCATCCCCTCGGTGGTGCTTTCGTTCGGGATCAGCCTGGCGATTGGACTCCTGGCCGGCGGCTACCCGGCCAACCGCGCCGCACGGCTACGACCGATCGAAGCGCTCCGGTACCAGTAGCGCGCGAGACCCGTCTCACGGAACCGAGACGCCCCGTAACTCCCTGCCGTCTGAGGCGTTGCACAAGCGAAGAGCCGAAGACACAGGGGGACAACACTGTGACCATGATCCCGACCAGCTCGTCACCGCTTTCGGCAGCTCGGCTCTGCGGTGCCCGGGCCTTGGCGGCGCTTGGACTGGTCGCTGCGCTGGGTCTGGCGGCGGGGTGTGGCGGTGAGCCGCCGCCACCGCAGACCGGACGTGTCGAGCGCGGTGCGGTGGTCACGAAGGTCTCCGCCTCTGGTTCGCTGTCGGCCATCAAGGAGCAGAACCTCGGCTTCCCCAAGGGCGGGCAGCTCAGGGAGGTGCTGGTCAAGGTCGGCGATCGGGTGAGACCCGGCCAGGTGCTGGCGCGACTCGACGATTTCGCCGTTCGTCAGACGTTGAATCAGCTGCAGGGCCAGTTGAATTCGCAGCAGGCGCTATTCGGAAAGCTTGTCAACGCCACGACGGTGGAGGGTGCAAGAGAGACCCTGGACCAGGCTCGTGACATCTTGACTGCGACGCAGAAGTCGGTCGACGCGCAGCTTTCCGCCGATTCTTCAGCAGCTGACCGCGCGCGCAAGCAACTGGACTTCGACAGCTTCCTGCTCGACAAGGCTCAGGAACGGCTGCGTGCCGATCAGGTCTCCTGCCGTGCCTCCGGGGGAGTCCCCTACACCCCGCCGCCGCCGCGCGGCAATGGCGCGCCCGGCGACGACGGACGACCTGACTCGTCGGTCGGGGTGGGGCCAGCAGAGGCTGTCGTGGACAATCCTGCACGGGTCGGCCCGGTAAGCGCGGGCACCACCGGGCCGGGCCCGGCAGGAACAGGCACAGGCAACGGAAATCCGGCCTGCAACCGCATCCCGGCCGATCAACAGGCGGTCGTCGAGGCCAAGCGCCAAGTACTGGCGGACAAAACCGCCCTGGAGACCGCTGAACAGCAGTTGAACGTCGACCGGGCCAACGGGCAGGTCTCGGTTGAGAACGCTCGCCAGGCTGTGGTCACGGCGCAGAACAATCTCGAAGCCGTGGCCACTGACCGGCCCTTCGACATTGATCAGCAGGTTGGGCTGATTACCAGCGTTCAGGCTCAGGTCGCTGCGGCCCAGAAAGATGTGGACAACACTGTGCTGCGCGCTCCGGTTGCGGGCACCGTCTCGGTCATCAATGGCATCGCGGGTGAGTTCGTCTCATCCAGCCAGAACACCACCCCCCTGGCGCCGGGTGTCACCGCCCCAATCCCCGGATTCAACGGCTCCACGGCGAACACCGGCAGTGGCATTGGCAATCCGGCAACCGGTGCCGAGCGCCCGGGCGGCACGCAGTTCATGGTGCTCAGTGACGTCAACACTTTCCAGGTTGTCGTCCCGTTCGAGGAAACCGACGCTGCCAAAGTCGCTCCGAATCAGCGGGTCGACGTCACTTTCGACGCCATCCCCGACCTCAACCGTGCGGGCACTGTCGTCGCCGTGGCTCCTTCCGGTAGCAACATTTCCAGTGTCATCAACTACTACGTCACGGTTGTGCTGAACGAAACCGATCCTCGGCTCAAAGATGGCCAAACTGCACAAGCTCGGGTAATCACGAACGAGGTTCAGGATGTCCTCACCGTCCCGAACTCGGCTGTCCGCAAACGAGGCGACCAAAGCTCCGTCACGATCATCGACGGCAACGGCGCGCAGCAACAGGTCAGGTTCCAAGCCGGCCTCGTCGGAGACGACCGCACGCAGGTCATCTCCGGCCTCAGAGAGGGTCAGCTAGTGGTTCTCCGGGAGGGCGTGTGATGGGTCAGGTAGGACCGTTGTCGACGGCCTGACCGAAGCGAGATGCGCAATCCTGACCCGGTTGCATCGCAAAAGGCGCAAGCTGGTGGGGGATCTCACGAGGTCACGCAGACCGGTGCAGCCCAGCCGCTATAAGCGTGGTTCGCCCAACCGGCGGTGAGATTCATCGTACGGCGCAGGTGGCTCCAACTTAATGCCGGCAGCCGCCACGGGGCTGGCCGTCCGTGGATCATCAGCTCATAGCCGGACAGCCAAGCGTAGGGGACGTTGCTTCCGTCCATGGCGCGGATCCACCGTGGAAAGTGGGCAGCTGCGACGAGAATTTCGGCGTGCGCTGAGTCGGGGCCGCGCATGGTGCTTGCTCGCACGAAGCGCCCCGGTTCGAATTGGGCGCCGAGGTCGATGGTCACCCGTCGGATGCCGGGCCGGTGGTGGAGACCGTCGATCAGCTGCACCGGCTTGGGGCGCTGCCCCCACCTTTCTTCGTACCAATCCCAGGACCAACTAGAGGGCTGCTGCTGGGCGGCCACTGTCCACAGTTCATGGCAGGTGCGCTGGACATCGTTCAGTTCTGAGGTGTGATCCAGATAGACCGCGATGACATCCACAACGAGCGGTCCGTGGCCAGCGCGGGGTGTGAGATCGACGGTGTGGAAATCGCCGGCGTGAAATCCCCAATGTCGTTCCTCGTTCCAACGCCGGAGGTTGGCGAGCTGCTCGGGCAGTGATGCGAACATGATCTCTGGCGGTTTGACCGCGAGCTGCGCCTCGCGAGTCGTTACACGGCCGTTACTGAGGGTGGGCACCTACTCGCTCGCCTTCCACGAAACCACCTACCAGGACTGCAAGGGCGAGGGTACGGTCCTCAGCGCGATGCTGCAGGAAACTCATTAGCTCCGAGGGGTGGCCAGCGCCGCCAGGTTCCCCGAACCCGGGTGAATTTGTGCCCAGCTGTCCGGTGTCGTGATCACGGCTATGGCAGAGGTTTTCAGTGGTTCGGCAGCGCCGGTCAGCAGCGTCAGGAAGTCCTCGAGTCCAGGGTTGTGGCCCACCAGTACTGCCGTTGATGCCGTAGGCGGTAGCTGCTGGGTGACCTTCAGCAAGTCTTGCGCCGTGGCTTCGTAAAGCTGTTCATCGTGTCGAAGTGGGGGTTTGGGATCCAACTGGGCGGCGGCAAGCTCCCAGGTCGTAGCGGCACGAACCGCGGGGGAGCACACCACGAGGTCGATCGCGGGTATCTGGTCACGCAGCCAGCGACCGACGACCGGGGCGTCCCGAAGCCCGCGTCGGGCCAGTGGCCGGGCCGCATCGCGAGTTTCGGGCGGCCAGGCCGATTTCGCATGCCTGAGCAGGATGAGCGTGCGCATCACGACTATTGCACGGTTCATCGTTAGTCCAGCGCCAGAGTGCGCAGCACCAAACGCGCTGCGTCGCCACCGGACTCCTCCCCGATTGCGAGCGCGGCGGGAACGTCGAGGTCGTCGATCAGGGCGGCGGTGACAGCGTCGATTGCAGCATGTGAGGTTCGCGCCGTCCCGGCCGCGGAGTACAGCCGATCGAGCTGGGCGGCCTGCGCCGCGATGTCGCCGACGCGAAAGTCCCAGGCCAGCTGCCACGGTCGGTTGAGCAGCAGCAACCGCACCGCGGTAGCGGGATGGTCACCGAGCAGGTCCGAGACCAGCACAAGATTATCCGCCGACTTGGCCATCTTTGCGCCGTCGATGGTGACCGTTCCGACCGGAAACTCAGCACGCGCGAAGGGCCCGACGCCGGTCGCTGCCTCCACCATGGCGGCCTGGTAGGCGTGGTGCGGGAAGGCGAGGTCGGCACCACCGGCCAGGATGTCAACCGCGGGGCCGAGCACACCCAACGCGATGGCGGCACATTCGGCGTGCCAGCCAGGCCTGCCGCGACCCCAGGGGCTTGGCCAGCCGGGCTGGTCGTCGGCAGAGGGCCGCCATACCGGCACGTCGAACAGGTCATCCCGGTCGTCATCTCGTTCTGGGTCGTCGGCCCGATCGCCGAACTCGGTCGCGAGCTCCGCGGCGCGGTCGAGAGTCAGCCCGGTTTTGGTCGGAACATCGGCGCCACGGAAGTACACCGCACCGTTGCGCTGGTAGGCGCGACCGGTCACCAACAATGCCGAGGCCAGCTGCACGACCCGCCCGACGTGGTGCCGGGCCCGCGGCTCGTGTTCGGGCCGGCGCACGCGTAGCGCGGCCATGTCCCGGCCGAACAGATACTCCTGTTCCAGCGCGAACTCGTCGTAATGCCGACCACGTTCCACGGCGGCTCGGGTCAACACGTCATCGACGTCGGTAACGTTGCGGCAGGTCACGCTCTCCGCCCCGGCCAGGCGAAGCACGGCGGCCGCGGTATCTGCCCACACGAACGTGCTGGCGTGTCCCAAGTGAGTCACGTCATAGGGGGTGATGCCGCAGACGTAGAGCCGGCCCGGGCTGACGATCGGCAATCCGGAGCCGCCCAATCGAATCCGGTCGGTGTGCTCGCGACGGCCACGGTGGTCCATGTATCTATCCTGCCTGTCTGCGGTCCTCGAGGCGCCATTCGGAGCCAGTAGCGGGTTTGGCCGCTTTTGGAGTGCTGTTCGGAGCCGAATGGCGGTGTTGGCCCTGAGACGATGGGGCGATGGACAACCGTGATCGGGACCCCGCCGGACGGGCCCGCAATGCCCGTCCGCGAGATGCTCAGGGTCGGCCGTTGTCGCACGGTGCGATCGGGGTTGATCGGGTTCCCGAGGACGTCGCCGTCAGCCCGGACGACGCATTACGGCGAGGTCAGCAACTCATCGACGACGGTTACCCCTTTCACGCCCACGAGGTTTTCGAGGGGGTGTGGAAGGCGACCTCAGGACCGCACCGTGATCTGTGGCAAGGCCTTGCGCAACTCGCGGTCGGGCTGACCCACGTGCAGCGGGGCAACCCAAAGGGCGCGGTGGCGCTGCTGCGCCGCGGCGCGGACCGGATCGACCCCTATGCTGCCGAGTCCCCGCACGGCCTGAACGTCGCGCGGCTGGCTGGCCATGCCCGGCGGCTCGCCGAGCGGATCGAACAGGAAGGCGTAGCCGGAGCCGCGGCTGAAGGACTGCGGCTCCAGTTACGCTCGTGAGTGCGAAACAGTGTTATGGCACTGAATACTACTCACGGGCGCCTTAGATGCGGCATGGCGTCGGCGACTGGTGGCAGCTGCGGATTTCCGCCGCGATCTCCGCAGCCGTTTCACGGTACGCGGGACGGGACAGGACCTCCTCCACCGCACCGCCGAGCGCATGGACGCCCGCGGCGCCGCCGTTGACCGCCACACCGACCCCGACGGCCTCCACCCGCTCGGCGTTATAGGGCTGGTCGGCGAACAGTGGGGTCACGACCATGGGCACCCCCGCGGCGAGTCCGGACAGCGTCGTCCCCACACCGCCGTGGCCTACCAGCGCCGCCGCGTGCGGCATGACAGCCTCCTGCGGCCACCACTTCTCCACGTGCACGTTTCGCGGTAAGGGCTCGAGAGCCGAGGGCTCCGCGCCCCGCCCCAGGGTCAGCAGGATCCGTACCGGTAAGTCAGCGAGGGCGTCGACGACCGCCCGGTAGAAGTCGGGGAACCACCCCGCGCCTGCGGCCACGCTGCCGAAGGTGACGTACACGAACGGATCATCCGAGTCAGGCCACCAGTCCGGCAGCTCAGGGGGAGGTGCTGCCGGGGAATCGGCACGGAACCGCCGTACCAAGGGCCTCCGGTCCGGCGAGTCGTCGAAAGTGGGGGGCAACAAGCTCAGCAGCAGCGAGGATCGGTAGCGAGCGAATCCGGGATCAGGTGGAAGTTCCACCGAAGCTCGCAGCTCCGTCAGCCGGGGCTCTGCCCAACTAATGACCCTTTCCCGGACCCGCGTCAACCCGATTGCGACCTCGACTTGCGGCACGCCCGCCCGTTCGGCAGCCAGGTACGATGCGAACTCCACCGACTCGCGGAGGATGACGTCGGGTGACCAGGCGTCGATCAGGTCCCGCATGCCGGGTAGGGCGGCCCGAACGTTAACTCCCGCGAAGATATCCGCAACCACGCGGGCGTTCGCCTCGTCGGTGGACAACCCTCGGAGGCTGTCGAAGATCGCTCCTAGCTCCTCCGCAGGGGTGTCGGCCAGCGGTTGGTAAGCGAAGCCGGCCCGCTTCACCGATGTTGCGAACGATCGGGGTGCTGCAACCACGACGTCGTGTCCGATGTCGCGGCACCCGGCCGTGAAGGGAATCAGGGGACCGAAGTGCCCCTCACCGGCAGTCGTGGCGACCAGCACGCGCACCCGGCGAGTATATGAGCTCAGCTAGCGGCCGACGGGCAAACGCGCTCCGCCAAGTGGAGGCGCCGTCGTGTCGAAAACCGCCGCCTCGAGCAACGGCTGTTGCGCCATCCGCGTGAACGCGGTTGGCCACAGTGGACAGTGGTACGTGGCCACTGTGGACAAGATCCCGGTGCGCGTGGCACGGTGAGCGCATGCGCGACCTGAACGCCACCTCGGCCGCTCTGCTAGGACTGTTGCACACGGGGCCGATGACCGGCGGGCAGTTGGTTGCGGCTGCCAGTGAGCGGTTCGGGTCCTACTTCAGTGTCACCCGCAGCCAGGTCTACCGCGAATTGCCCGTGCTCACCGAGGCCGGCCTGCTCCGGCTCGGCAAGAAGGGCGCGCGGTCCAGCCAGCAGTACGTCCTCACCGCAGCGGGCAAGCGTGCGTTCAAATCATGGTTGAACTCCACCTCAGGGTCTGAGAATCTGCGCAGCCCGCTGATCCTGCGCCTGGTGCACGCCGGTCAACTCACACCAAAACAGCGGGCCAACCTGATCAGCAGCGCCCGAGCTGATTACCTCGTTCACCTTGACGAGGCCAGGGCCGACGCGAGGGCCGCCACCGATCCGTACACCAAGGCGGCCGCAGACTTCACCGTGGCTCACCGGCGCGCGGTGCTCAAACTGCTCGATGCCATTCCCACGGACTGAGCACCGAGGCGACTACCCTGGCTCGACGTGAACGCCGACGTCGCCGCCGACCTCAAGGATCTGGCCGGCACCCTCGCGGGGATCGAAACTGTGCTGGACATCGACCGGCTGCGCGCCCAGGTGGCCGAACTGCAAGAGCAGGCCGCCCGACCCGACCTGTGGGATGACGTCGAGAATGCCCAACAGGTCAACAGCAAACTCGCTCACAAGCAGGGCGACCTGCGCCGCGTGCTCGGGCTGCGGCAGCGGTTGGAGGACGTGGAGGTCCTCTACGAACTGGCCGAGGAAGGCTCTGACGAGGTTGCCCGCAGCGAGGCCGAAGTCGAGCACCACCGGCTGCGCAAGGAGATCGCATCGCTGGAGATTCGAACCCTGCTGGCCGGCGAGTACGACGAGCGCGACGCCTTGGTGACGATCCGCTCCGAGGCCGGGGGAGTGGACGCTGCGGACTGGGCCGAGATGCTGATGCGGATGTACTTGCGGTGGGCCGAGCGACACGGCCACGCGACCGAGGTCTACGACATCTCGTTCGCCGAGGAGGCCGGTATCAAGTCGGCGACCTTCGTGGTGAAGGCACCGTTCGCCTACGGCACGTTGTCCGTAGAGCAGGGCACCCACCGGCTGGTCAGGATCTCACCATTCGACAACCAGGGTCGCCGGCAGACGTCCTTCGCCGGCGTCGAGGTGCTGCCGGTGACCGAGACCACCGACCACGTCGACATCCCGGAGAACGAGATCCGTATCGACGTCTTTCGATCTTCTGGACCAGGCGGGCAGAGCGTCAACACCACCGACTCCGCGGTGCGCATCACTCATCTGCCCACTGGGATCGTGGTGTCCTGCCAGAACGAGAAATCACAGATCCAGAACCGGGCCGCGGCGATGCGGGTGCTGCAGTCCCGGCTGCTGGAGCGTAAGCGCCAGGAGCGGCAGGCCGAGATGGACGCTCTCAAGGGCGAGGGCAGCTCGTGGGGCAATCAGATGCGGTCCTACGTGTTGCATCCGTACCAGATGGTGAAGGATTTGCGGACCGAGTATGAGGTGGGCAACCCGGCCGCAGTACTCGACGGGGACATCGACGGCTTTCTGGAATCCGGTATCCGGTGGCGCCGCCAGCAGGAAGCGTAGGCGGCCGGCTGCCGCCGTTCAGCGACCGACGGGCCCGGCTGTGCCATGTTGCGGGAAGATGCCCGGCCCGAATGAGTAGACTCGCCGCTCGTGATACGCCTCGAGCACGTCACCAAGTCGTACAAGACTGCCACCAGACCCGCGCTCGACGACGTCTCCGTCGAGGTGGACAAGGGCGAGTTCGTGTTCCTTATCGGACCGTCCGGGTCGGGCAAGTCCACCTTTCTACGGCTGTTGCTGCGGGAGGAGGTGGCCAGCAAGGGGGACGTCTTCGTGGCCAACTGGAACCTCAGCAAGCTGTCCCAGCGCCGCATTCCGCAGCTGCGGCAGCGGGTGGGTTGCGTGTTCCAGGACTTCCGGCTGCTGAGCAACAAGACCGTCTCCGAGAACGTCGGGTTCGCCTTGGAGGTCATCGGCAAGCCCAGGCACACCATCCGCAAGGTGGTGCCCGAGGTGCTCGAACTGGTCGGCCTGGAGGGTAAGGCGGACCGGATGCCGCACGAGCTGTCTGGTGGGGAGCAGCAA